>NZ_AP022848.1:300000-390000 GCF_011764485.1 Bosea sp. ANAM02
GCGATCATGAAGGTGGGCGAGGCGGAACTTCGCTCCGCCTACAAGATCACCGCCAAGGCCGAGCGCTACAAGGCCGTCGACGCCGTCAAGGCCAAGGTCGTCGCCGCGCTCGTCTCCGAGACGCCGGACGGCGTCGCCACCTTCCCGAAGGACAAGGTCGGCGCGCAGTTCAAGGAAGCCCAGGCCAAGATCGTGCGCTGGAACATCCTCGACGACGGCATCCGCATCGACGGCCGCGACGGCAAGACCGTCCGCCCGATCGTCGCGGAAGCGGGCGTCCTGCCGCGCACCCACGGCTCGGCCCTGTTCACCCGCGGCGAGACCCAGGCGTTGGTCGTGACCACGCTCGGCACCGGCGACGACGAGCAGTTCATCGACTCGCTGGAAGGCACCTACAAGGAAACCTTCCTGCTGCACTACAACTTCCCGCCCTATTCCGTCGGCGAGACCGGCCGCATGGGTTCGCCCGGCCGCCGCGAGATCGGCCATGGCAAGCTCGCCTGGCGCGCCATCCACCCGATGCTGCCGGCCAAGGGCGAGTTCCCCTACACGCTGCGCGTCGTCTCGGAGATCACCGAGTCGAACGGCTCCTCCTCGATGGCCACCGTCTGCGGCACCTCGCTGGCGCTGATGGATGCGGGCGTTCCGCTGAAGTCGCCGGTCGCGGGCATCGCGATGGGCCTCATCCTGGAAGGTGAGCGCTTCGCCGTGCTGTCCGACATCCTCGGCGACGAGGACCATCTCGGCGACATGGACTTCAAGGTGGCCGGCACGGGCGAGGGCATCACCTCGCTGCAGATGGACATCAAGATCGCCGGCATCACCGAGGAGATCATGAAGGTCGCGCTCGAGCAGGCCAAGGGCGGCCGCGAGCACATCCTCGGCGAGATGGCCAAGGCCCTCTCGGCGTCGCGCAGCCAGCTCGGCGAGTTCGCGCCGCGCATTGAGACGATGAAGATCCCGGTCGACAAGATCCGCGAAGTCATCGGCTCCGGCGGCAAGGTCATCCGCGAGATCGTCGAGAAGACCGGCGCCAAGGTGAACATCGAAGACGACGGCACCATCAAGATCGCCTCGGCCGACGGCAAGTCGATCGAAGCCGCGATCAAGTGGATCAAGTCGATCGTCTCCGAGCCGGAAGCCGGCGTGATCTATGACGGCACCATCGTCAAGATCATGGAATTCGGCGCCTTCGTGAACTTCTTCGGCGCCAAGGACGGCCTCGTCCACATCTCCGAGCTCGCTCCCAAGCGTGTCCAGAAGGTGCAGGACGTCGTCAAGGAAGGCGACAAGGTCAAGGTCAAGTTCCTCGGCATGGACGAGCGCGGCAAGATCCGCCTCTCGATGAAGGTCGTCGATCAGGCCACCGGCGAGGACATCACCGAGAAGCTCAAGGCCGAGCGCGAGGCCGAGAAGGCCCGCGAGAAGCAGGGCGCGGCCGAGTAATCTCGGCACGCCAGCTTTGCGTGAAACAGGACGCCCCGCATCCAACGATGCGGGGCGTTTTGCTTTTTCGCTGCGCCCATAATGAAGGCGGGAAGAGCCAATGATTGCCGAAGATTCCCGGGCTGCCGCTTCACGCTGTCCGAAAATGGCAGCCGGCTCCTGATGACGTGCTGTTTGGAATAGTCTAGACATATGCCGATCCATGGAGACCGGCATGTCCGACCACCGCATCGCCTCGCTCGACGACCTCGCCCGCGCCTATCCCAACCCGATGGCGCCGGCATCGCTGTTCAAGGAGATCGACCATGTCGACGCGAACTATGCCGCGCTGATCGCCGCCTCGCCGTTTTTCGTGCTCGCGACGGTCGGGCCGGAGGGGCTGGATTGTTCGCCGCGCGGGGATTTGCCGGGCTTCGTCACGGTCCGGGACGCGAAAACGCTGCTGATTCCCGACCGAAAAGGCAATAACCGACTGGATTCATTGAAGAATATCCTGTTCGACGATCGAATCGGAATGCTCTTCCTGATCCCCGGCTGCGGCGAGACGCTGCGCGTGAACGGACGCGCGGAGGTTTCCTGCGACCCTGCGTTGTGTTCGCAGTTCGAGATGGCCGGGAAGCTGCCGGCGAGCGTCATGATCGTCCATGTCGAGGCCGTCTACTTCCAGTGCTCGCGCGCGGTGGTGCGGGCTGAGCTCTGGAACCCGGAGCGGCAGGTCGACCGGCGCGACCTGCCCTCGCCCGGCACCATCCTGCGCGACATCACGGCGCGCAATGCGGAGGTCGAGACCTTCGACGGCAAGACCTATGACGAGGCGCTGCCGGGCCGGGTCAAGGCGACGCTGTATTGAAGAGCGTGGGGAACCCCTCTCCTGTAAGGAGAGGGGCAGGGGTGAGGTGTAGTCCGTCGGACCCGGGGAGCACCCCTCACCGCTGTGCAGCGACCACCTCACGGCAATCACGGTGAGCGGCCTACCCCTCACCCTACCCTCTCCCTACGGGAGAGGGTTCCCCGCGTTTGACTCGGCAATCACCGGAGCGACGGAGACGGCGCTTTCAGAGCAGCCCTTCGTTCCCCGCCAGCGTCTTCAGGCCGACATCCGGGCGGGCGCCGACATGCGAGATGATCTCGGCCGCTGCCAGCGCGCCGAGGCGCAGGCAGTCGCGGGTCTCGCGGTTCGAGGTCAGGCCGTAGAGGAAGCCCGCGGCGAAGAGATCGCCGGCGCCGGTCGCATCGACGACGCGCTCCACGGGGAAGACCGGCTCCTCGACAATGCCGTCCGGCGTCACCGCCAGCGCGCCCTTCTCGGAGCGGGTGACGACGGCCAGGATGTTCTCCGAGCGCAGCCAGGACAGGGCCGTGTCGAAATCCGAGGTCTCGTAGAGGCTCTTGAGCTCGTGCTCGTTGGCGAAGACGAGATCGACCATGCGGTTGCGAATCAGGCCGATGAACTCGTCGCGATAGCGGTCGACGCAGAAGGAATCCGACAGGGTGATGGCGACGCGGCCGCCGGCCTTGTGGGCGATCTCGGAGGCCTTGCGGAAGGCTTCCTTGGCCGCCGGCGGGTCCCAGAGATAGCCTTCGAGATAGACGATGTCGGCAGCCTCGACGGCCTTGGCGTCGACATCGGCCACCGACAGGCCCTGGCAGGCGCCGAGATAGGTGTTCATCGTGCGCTCGCCATCGGGCGTGACGATGATGAAGGAGCGCGCCGTCGCCGGGCCTTCGGTCGCATCGGCCGTGCCGAAGGCGACGCCGAGCGAGGTCAGGTCATGGCGATAGAGCTTGCCGAGCTCGTCGCCGCGGACCTTGCCGATGAAGGCGCCCTTGCCGCCGAAGGAGGCGAGGCCGGCGATGGTGTTGGCGGCCGAGCCGCCGGAGATGATCCGGGCCGGCCCCATGGCGGCATAGAGCTGCTCGGCGCGGGCCTCGTCGATCAGCATCATCGCGCCCTTGGTCAGCTTCTGGGCGATGAGGAAATCCTCCTCGGCCGAGGCCAGCACGTCGACGATGGCATTACCGAGTGCGAGGACGTCCGTGCGGGTCTGGGTCATGGCTCTTGCTTGCTCTGTCGGGATGGCACGGCCCGTCGGCCGAAAAGGAAGGTGCTGGCCCTGTCGCATCCGTCCGGCGCGGGGTCAAGCCGGGCGAATCAGGTGGGGTCGCGGCGGTTGGCGGCCTCGTCGAGGATGGCGGCGAGGCGGCGCAGGTCCTCGCCCTCCAGCAGGGCGATCTCGCGCGACAGCCGGTTGGCGAGCAGCGTCGCTTCGGGGTCGAGCCCGGCAGTGTCGATCGCCACGCGCGGATGAGAGAGATCGGCGAGCCTGACGAGCTCGTCGGCCTCGTCCCAGATCACGCCGAGCAGGTGGATCGTACCCTGGATCAGGGTGAACGTCGGGCGGCCGCGCTTGCCGTGCTCCAGCGCCGAAAGATAGGCCGGCGAGACGCCGAGCCCCTCCGCCATCTGCGCGAGGCTCATGCCGCGCGCCTCCCGCAAGGCGCGGACGCGCTGGCCGAAGGGCGTCACGGCCCGTGCTCCCGCAAGCGGCGCAGGCGGACATAGAGCGCGCCCGAGCCGCCATGGCGCTGCTCGGCTTCCTCGAAACCGAGGACCAGCGTACGCAGGTCCGGAAGGCGCAGCCAATGCGGCACCATCCGGCGCAGCACGCCGCGCTCGTCGCCGAAGAGGGCCGGCGCGAGCGCCCCCTTGCCGGTCACGACCAGCGCGATGCGGCAGCCACGGCGCTGCTCGCGGCGCAGGAAGGCATGAAGCGCCAGATGCGCCTCGTCCTGCCGCATGCCGTGCAGGTCGATCGAGGCATCGACGCTCTGCTGGCCGCGGCGCAATTGCGTGCGCAAGCGCCGCTCGATCGGTGCCAGTGGCGGGGCCGAGGGTGGGGCAGCCTTGACCGGCGAAGCGGCCGCGACGGCGCGCATGGCGGTTTCGGTCGGCGCGGGCGGTGCTTGCTCGGGGACAGGTTCAGGCTCGACGGGCGCCCGACCGGGCAGCGGCTTAACCGAGCGCGCAACCTGGCGCCAGAGCGCGATATCGGCCTCCGTCAGGGTCTTTCCGCGGCGGGACCGCATCTCAGCGCGGCCAGAGCACGGTGAAGGCGACGGGATGGCGGATCAGCCCGGCGCGATGCCCGGCCGCAGCGCCGGAGCCGACGAAGAGATCCATGCGAGCCGCGCCGAGAATGGCGGAGCCGGTATCCTGCGCGACCATCAGGCGGGCCAGACGCTCCTCGCCGCCGGTGCCATCGGGAAGCGTCGTATCGATCCAGACGGGAAGGCCATAGGGCCAGGCCGTCCGATCGACCGCGATGCTCCGCATCGGCGTCAGCGGCAGGCCGGCGCCGCCGATCGGGCCGCTCTCGGCCGGCAGGCCGTCGCGGCGGGCGAAGAAGACGAAGGATTTGTTCAGGCGGATCAGGTCGCGGGCGAAGCCGGCATCGGCCTTCAGCCGGGCGATCAGCCGGTCCATGGTCATCTGCTCGGGCGGAATGCTCTCGCGCTGGCTGAGCACGCGGCCGAGCGAGGTATAGGGATGGCCGTTGCGGCCGGAATAGGTCAGGCGCGTCACCGATCCATCAGGGAGCCGCATACGGCCCGAACCCTGGACCTGCAGGACGAAGCGATCGACGGGATCGCGCAGCCATAGGATTTCGAGCCCCTGCCCGTCGAGCGCCCCGGTCTCGATCGCGGTGCGATCCGGAAAGGGCTCGAAACCCTTGCTCGTGCGACGCGCGGCCGAGAGCGCCTTGTCGAGGCCGGGCCAGTCATCCTCGGAGAAGCGCGTCACCAGATCCTTCGGCCGGTCGTAAAGCGGCGTCGGGAAGGCGTCGGACCGCATCAGCGAGCCCTCGAATTCCGGCTCGAAATAGCCGGTGGTGAAGCCGGTCCCGCCGCCTTCCGGCCGTATCAGCCAGAAGGAGAAATTCTGTTCGAAGAAGGTTTTCGCCTGCTCGCGCCCCACGGGTCCCGCCGCAGAAAGCGCCTTGGCCTTGTCACAGACGACGGTGAGTCGCTCCGGCAGCGGCACGCCCTGGCGCAAGGGCGGATCGGCCATGCAGCCCTTGGCGAAGATGGCGAAGGCCTTGGCGTGATCATCCTGCGCCCAGCCGGCGATCGCGGATGGCGACAAGGCCTCGGCGCGGGCGCCTTGGGGCAGCGGGGGCGGCGAGGCCATGGCGGTCACGGATGCAAGGCCCAGGGCTGCGGAGAACGCCAGCGCGACACCGGCGCCGCCGCGATTCACGCGGCGGATTCGGTGGCGACGAGCAGCCAGTTGGGATCGCGGCTGCCGAGCTGGCGCGAGAAGGTCCAGATGTCGTTGACCTCCGAGACCTGCTCGGCGCTGCCGTCCACGACCGCGCCCTGCGCATCGCGCGTGACGCTGATGAGCTGCGAGACGAAGGCGATGGTGATCTGCGCGGTCTTGCCCTTGACCTCGACGGCGGCGAGATCGGCCTTGTCGATCGAGACGAAATTCGACTCGGCCTTCTCGCCGCGCTTCTCGCGCTCGCTGATGGCCTGCTCGAAGCCGTCATAGACCTCCCTGGCGAGGAGGCCCTTCAGCATCTTGCGGTCGCCGCGCGCGAAGGCGGTGACGATCGCCTCGTAAGCCGCCTTGGCGCCGCCGACGAATTCATGCGGATCGAAGCCGGGCTCCTGGCGGATCACCGCTTCGATGCCGGTGCTGACGGGCGAATCCGGCGCGGCCAGATCCTTCCAGCGCTCCGCGACCGGCGGCTCCGCAGCGACGGGGTCGTTGGCGGCGCCGGGCAGGCGGATCACATTGTCGCGCTTGTCCGCGCCTTGCGCCTGGTCGGGCCGCATCGGCGGCGTCTCGCGGCGGGCGAAGGGGTCCTTGGGCTGCTCGTGGCCGGTCTTCTGGCCGAGCACGGAACGCAGCTTCCAAGCCACGAACACGGCCAGAACCAGGAAGATCAGAGTCTGCATGTCGAAGGAGTTCTGCATCGAAAGCTGACCCGTGGCTCCCCGTTGTTGTCCTGCCCTGCCGCGAACGCGCGCCGGGCCTTCACCAGTCATATGGTGAGACTGGCTCGTAACATCCACCCCCCCGCTTGTGAAGGCGAGTTCTTGTGCCGGCACGGCGTCCATGATAGCCGACGCGCGCGCCGCTCCATAGCATGGAGCGCAGTCCCGCATGCCGGCAGAGGCACGGGATTTCCCGAGACAGCCTGCCAGAACGAGATGGGACCGATGGCCAACGAACTCCCCAACGGCAATGGTGCCGGCGCCGAAGCAGCTCCGAGCCTGAACGCCCTGATCCAGTACACCAAGGATTTCTCGTTCGAGAACCCGAAGGCGCCGCGCTCGCTCGCCCAGCAGGATGCGCAGCAGGGCCCGCAGATGTCGCTGCAGGTGAATGTCGGCTCGACCGCGCTCGGCGACAACGATTACGAGACCGTGCTGCGCCTGGAAGGCAAGGCCGAGGTCAAGGGCGAGACGCTCTTCGCCTTCGACCTGAGCTATGCCGGCGTGTTCCGCCTGCAGAACATCCCCCAGGAGCACGTCCATCCCGTCCTGGTGATCGACTGTGCCCGCCTGCTCTTCCCCTTCGCCCGGCAGATCATCGCCGAGGCCGTGCAGAACGGCGGCTTCCCGCCCTTCTACGTGCCGCCGATCGACTTCGCGCAGCTCTTCCAGCAGCGCCTGCAGGAGCTCGAGGCCCAGCAGGGCGGTGCGACCAACTGAGCGACCGCCATATCGGCAAAGCATGACGGAAGGGCCCCTTGGGGGCCCTTTCTTCGTTTATTGCGGATGATTGTTGCCCTTGCGGAGCAAGGCACCCCTCTCCATGTGCCGGACATCAGCGGCGGACGCCCCGGCAGGGACGCCCGCCTTTTCCGTATCCGATGGAGACCCGATGGACCACCTTATGACGCTTGCCGCCGACCCTGCCGTATGGGCCGCGCTCGGGGCACTGATCGCCATGGAGGTCGTGCTCGGCATCGACAACCTGATCTTCATCTCGATCCTGACAAACAAGCTGCCCGAGCATCAGCGCTCGAAGGGCCGCAAGATCGGCATCGGCCTGGCGCTGATCATGCGTCTCGGCCTGCTCGGCACCGTCGCCTTCATCGTCAAGCTGACCGCCCCGATCTTCACGGTCTTCGGCCAGGCCTTCTCCTGGCGCGACCTCATCCTGATCGCCGGCGGCCTCTTCCTGGTCTGGAAGGCGACGAAGGAAATCCATCACAAGGTCGATCCCGATCCGGAATCGGTGCTCGCCGAGGGCGGCGCGCGCGCCGTCACGCTGAGCTTCGGCGCCGCGATCTTCCAGATCCTGATCCTCGACCTGGTGTTCTCGATCGACTCGATCATCACCGCCGTCGGCATGACCGAGCATGTGCCGGTCATGGTCATCGCCGTCATCGTCGCGGTGCTGACGATGCTGCTCGCCGCCGATCCGCTGGCGCGCTTCATCGACAGGAACCCGACCATCGTGATGCTGGCGCTGGGCTTCCTGCTGATGATCGGCGGCACGCTGATCGCGGAAGGCTTCGGCGTGCATGTGCCGAAGGGCTATATCTACGCCGCGATGGCGTTCTCGGCCCTGATCGAGGCGCTCAACATGCTGTCGCGTCGCCGGGCGCGATAAGCTGGACCTATACACCTCCGTCATGCTCGGGCTTGACCCGAGCATCTCAGGACGGAAGGGCACCCCTTCTTCATGAGATTCTCGGGTCTGCGCTTCGCTCCGCCCGAGAATGACGGCGGTTACTGCGCCGCGTCGTCGGTGATGCCGAGATAGCCTTTCCAGAGCGGCGCCTTGAGCGACCCGAGAATGAAGGCTTCGTGCGCCTTGAGCGCCTCCTCGCTGAGACGCGGCGCCAATTGACGCTGACGCTGCGGCTTCTCGACGGCCGCCATGGCGAGGCCGGGGCGGCCGGCCGCCGCCTCGACACCGAGGCCGAGCGAGGCCTGCTTGCCGCCGATCAGCTCGATATAGACCTCGGCCAGGATCTCGGAGTCGAGCAAGGCGCCGTGCTTGGTGCGTCGGCTGTTGTCGATGCCGTAGCGCGAGCAGAGCGCATCGAGGCTGTTCGAGGCGCCGGGATGCTTGCGGCGCGCCATCGACAAGGTGTCGACCACGAAGCCCTGCTCGATCGGCGGCAGGCCGAGGCGCTTGAACTCCATATTGATGAAGCCGACGTCGAAGGCGGCATTGTGGATCACCAGCTTCGCGCCGGCGATGAACTCGGCGAATTCGTCGGCGACCGCGGCGAAGACCGGCTTGTCCGAGAGGAACTCTTCCGAGAGGCCGTGGACGTTGAACGCCTCGATCGGCATCGAGCGCTCGGGATTGATATAGACGTGGAAGGTGCGGCCGCTCGGGCAGTGATTGAGCAGCTCGACGCAGCCGATCTCGACGATGCGGTCGCCATTATTGGCTTCGACGCCGGTGGTTTCGGTATCGAGAACGATCTCGCGCATCGCTTCAGGGCCTCGCTTGCGCGCCGCGCCCGGGACGGCCGGCGAGCGCCATCAGGATAGAGCCGACCTGCCGCTCGGCGGCCACGAGGCCGCGCGAGGTGTCCACAAGGAAATGGGCACGACGACGCTTCTGCGCATCCGGCATCTGGCGCGACAGGATGGCGTTGAGCTTTTCCGGGGTCATGCCGGGGCGGGCCAGCACGCGCTGGCGCTGCACCTCGGCAGGGGCCGTCACGACGAGCACGGCATCGCAGCGCGCCTCGCCACCCGTCTCCAGCAGGAGCGGCACGTCGAGGACCGCGAGCCCCGCCCCCTCTCGATGGCAGCGGGCGAGGAAGGCTTCCTCCTCCTCGCGCACCAGCGGATGGATGATCGCCTCAAGCCGGCGCAAGGCTTCGGGCTTCCCGAGCACGGCTGCGCCCAGCCTTGCGCGATCGACCGCACCATCGATCACCGTGCCCGGAAAGGCGGCTTCGATCGGCGCTGCCGCCCGGCCGCGATGCAGGCGATGAACAGCCGCATCGGCATCGTGCAGCGGCACGCCGCGCTGCACGAAGAGCTGCGCGGTGGTCGATTTCCCCATTCCGATCGAGCCCGTCAGGCCCAGCACGAAGGTCATGAATACTCCGGCGAATCAGGCCTTCAGGATATCGGCTTCGATCAGGGCGCGAAGCGCCGGCGTCACCTGCGGCGTCACGCCGAACCAGCGGGCGAAGCCGGGCACGGCCTGGTGCAGCAGCATGCCGAGCCCGTCAACGGGAACGCCGCCGCGCCGTTCCGCCTCGGTCAGCAAAGCCGTCTTCAAGGGGACATAGACGATGTCGTCGACGATGGTGCCCGGCCGCAAAGCTGCCAGATCGATCTCCAGCGGCGGCTTGCCCTGCATACCGAGCGCCGTCGTGTTGACGATGAGATCGGCCTCGCCGACGAGAGCGTCGCGCTTGGCCCAATCGCCCGCCTCAAGCGGATGGCCGAGAGCTGCGACCAATTCGGCCGCACGTTCCGGGCTGCGATTGACGACAAGGATACACGCGATGCCGCGTGCCTTCAGGCCATAGCAGATGCCACGCGCCGCGCCACCGGCGCCAAGGACGAGGGCCGTGCCGACCCTGCCCTGCCAGCCCGGCACGCTTGCATCGAGATGAGCCAGAAAGCCATCGACATCGCTGTTGTCGGCGATGATCCGGCCGTTCTCGCGCCAGAGCGTGTTGACTGCGCCGACGGCGCGTGCGGCAGCGCTGATCTCGTCGACCAGCGCCATCACCGCTTCCTTGTGCGGCACGGTGACATTGCCGCCCGCGAATTCGCCCTCGCGCACGCGGGAAACGAAAGCCGGCAGATCGGCTGGCGCAACATCGATTCGCTCATAGGAACCGGCAAGCCGATGCTCGCGCAGCCACTCGCCATGGATTAGGGGCGAGCGCGAATGCGCGATGGGATGTCCGATGACGAAGCAGCGAGGCGCCATATGCAAATCCGTTAGCGGGCGAGGCAATCGAGCTCGCGCAACGCCGCGAGCACCGCGAGCAGCGGCAGCCCGAGAATGGTGAAATGATCGCCCTCGATCGTGTCGAAGAGCTGCGCGCCCGGCCCTTCCACCTGATAGCCGCCGACACTGCTCAGGGCAGCCGCGCCGGCGACAGCCAGATAGCGCGCGATGAAATCGGGCTGGAGCGGGCGCATGGTCAGTCGAGCCACTTCGAGGCCCTCGGCCAATGGCGCACCATCGCAGGCGATGACGAAGGCCGAATGGAGCTCGTGGCTCCTGCCCGCGAGGGATGCGATCTGCCGTTCCGCCGCTGCCAGATCCTCCGGCTTGTGGAAAGACACGCCTTCGCAGGTCAGGGTCTGGTCGGCGGCGAGGACGAAGCGGCCCGGACGGTCGCGCGAGACGGCGAGTGCCTTGGCGCAGGCCAGTGCTGCCGCGACCTGATCGGCCGGCACGCCGCGATCGACCAGCGGCTTCTCAACGGCGCGCTCGTCGATCTCCGGCTTGATCACCTCGACCGGGATGCCGGCAGCGAGCAGCATGTCGCGCCGGGTCGCGCTGCCGGAAGCGAGGATCAGCGGCTCGGGAGCGAGCCAGAGGGCGGACGCGGCGCTCATGTCGCGATGAACTTCATGCGGTGGTCGCGGAGCAGATCGAGGATCGAGGCGGCCGTCTCCTCGATCGAGCGCCGCGTCACGTCGATCACCGGCCAGCCCTTGCGGGCGCAGAGGCGTCGCGACTGCGTGACCTCGTCGGCGACGGCGGTCGGATCGACATAGGCCGTGTCGTCGTCGGCGCGAAGCGACAAGAGGCGGTTCTGGCGGATCTGGACGATGCGGTCGGCGCTGGCGATCAGGCCGACGATCAGCGGCTTCTTGGCGTTCTCCAGCTCGGGCGGCAGGGGAATGTTCGGCACCAGCGGAATATTGGCGGTCTTGATGCCGCGATTGGCGAGATAGATGCTCGTCGGCGTCTTCGAGGTCCGGCTGATGCCGACGAGGATGACATCGGCATTGTCGAGATCGCCGCCCATCTGCCCGTCATCATGCAGCAACGTATAGTTCATCGCGTCAATGCGGCGGAAATACTCGGTGTTGAGCACATGCTGTGCGCCGGGCTTCGTCGCCTGGGCCTGGCCGAGATAGGACTGGAACAGCGACAGAACGGGCTGCAGCACCGAGAGACAGGGGCAGCCGAGCTCGCGGCAGAAATTCTCCAGCTTCTCCTGCCATTCCGGCTCGACCAGCGTATAGAGCACGACGCCGGGCGAGGCTTCGATCTCGGCGAGGACGCGGGCAAGCTGCGCTTCGGAGCGCACCAGTGGATAGACATGCTCGATCGCCGAGACGCTTTCATATTGCGCGGCTGCGGCCCGGCTGACGGCGATCAACGTCTCGCCCGTCGCATCCGAGACCAGATGCAGATGGAAATAGTTGCGGACCACGGCATCCCCCGGCCTGAAGCGTCCTTAACCTCTAGCGTGCTTTGGGCCGGATCGGAATCGCCCCGAGGCGAATTGATGCCGGCTCGGCATTTCAGTGCCCGCGAGCCCCGAACATCCGGCCGCGCAGGGCTGGCGGGTTATCCCGGAGGATGGGGAGCAGTGTGGACAAGTGGACAGGAAACGGGGACCGGGCGACGGCTCTGTATAACCCGCCCGAACGATCAACAGCCGCCGAGCTGTGAATGGTAAAGAAAGTGTTTCACGTGAATCATTTTGGAAGCCGGCGAGGCGACCGCCGATTCCAATTCGTTAATAAAGCCTTAACGGGTGATGGGGGCTCCGGCCGACCCGCGACTCGCTGTCCCAGTGGCTGTGGATCGGTTGTGGACGAAATTGCGGCGGGCTATCTCCCTGCCTCCAAGAGTCAAAACAAAAGATTCTCTCTAGGAATCTTATTTGAGAGATAGCGGGATGGACGGCCCGTCAGCCATGACGACACACGACACCCCTGCCCTGATCCGTGTGCTTTGCGGCGAAGCCCTGCCGACCCCTCCGATATGGCTGATGCGCCAGGCCGGGCGTTATCTGCCGGAATATCGCGAGCTCAGGGCTAGAGCCGGCAGCTTCCTGGCGCTCTGCTACAATCCCGAATGGGCCGCCGAGGTCACCTTGCAGCCGATCCGGCGCTTCGGCTTCGACGCCGCGATCCTGTTCTCGGATATCCTGGTCGCGCCTCAGGCGCTCGGCCAGAAGCTCTGGTTCGCCGAGGGAGAGGGTCCGCGGCTCGAGCCTGTGGCCGATGCGGCGCGCCTTGCCGAGATCGATCGCGAGGCCGATCAGAGCAGGCTCGACCCGATCCTCGAGACGGTGCGGCGGGTTCGCGCTGCCCTGCCCTCCGGAACCGGCTTCATAGGCTTCTGCGGAGCGCCCTGGACCGTGGCTACCTATATGGTCGCCGGTCGTGGGACGCCCGATCAGGGGCCGGCGAAGGATTTGTTCGCGCGCGACCCAGACCTCTTCCAGGCGATCATCGACCGGCTGGTGGTCTCGTCGATCGCCTATCTCAACGCGCAGATCGCGGCCGGCGTCGATGCCGTACAGATCTTCGATAGCTGGGCGGGGTCGCTCGGGCCGGAGGATTTCAGGCGCTGGTGCATCGAACCGACGCGCCGGATCGTCGATGGCGTGCGGGCGGTGCACCCGCAAGCGCGGATCATCGGCTTCCCGCGTGGAGCAGGCCGCCTGATCCCGGACTATATCGCGGGTACCGGGGTCGATGCCGTCGGGCTCGAAACCGATATCGACCGGAGCTTCGCCCGTGACGCCATTCAGTCCAAGGTGCCGGTGCAGGGCCACCTCGATCCACTGGTGCTGCGCGCCGGCGGCGACGAGCTGGAGCGGGAGGCCGATGCCATCCTGACAGTTTTCGGAGGCCGGCCCTTCATCTTCAATCTCGGCCACGGCATCCTGCCGGATACGCCGATCGCGCATGTCGAGCGCTTGCTGAAACAGGTACGGGGCTGAGGGCTCAGGCGATGTACGAGTGGATCAAGGCTTTCCATGTCATGGCCGTCATCTCCTGGATGGCCGGCATGCTCTATCTGCCGCGTCTGATGGTCTACCATGCGGAGGCGCAGACCGGTTCGATCCAGTCCGAGACCTTCAAGATCATGGAGCGCCGGCTGCTCAAGGGCATCATCAACCCGGCGATGATCCTGACCTGGGTGCTCGGCCTCTACCTCGCCTGGTACGCTTTCGGCTTCAAGGGCGGCTGGCTGCACGGCAAGCTGCTGCTCGTCTTCCTCCTCTCCGGCATCCATGGCGTGCTGGTGAAGCATGTCCGCAACTTCGCGAACGACCGTAACGTCAAGTCCCCGCGCTATTTCCGCATCCTCAACGAGATCCCGGCGGTGCTGATGGTCGGCATCGTCATTCTCGTCATCGTGAAGCCGTTCTGAGCCGGCCCGCGCTTTCCCGCTTGAGCCCGGATGCGATTCCCGCTATCAGGACGCTGCGCTTCTCCAGCGTCCTCCCTAGTTGTCGACTATTCGTGAGCCGCCTGCCCTTGCAGCAGCCCATGTCGCGCAACCCCAGCGCAGGTCCGGCCAGGACCGACTAAGTCGATCAATCCAGTACCGTCCTCTCCCCTGCTCGTCGGCAGGGTGTTCACGATCCGGGTGCCCCATGCGGGAAATCAAGCTTCAAGAGCTCAAGAGCAAGTCGCCGACCGAACTCCTGGCCTTCGCCGAGGATGTCGAGGTCGAGAACGCCAGCACCATGCGCAAGCAGGAGCTGATGTTCGCCATCCTGAAGCAGCTCGCCGCGCGTGAGACCGAGATTCTGGGCGAGGGCGTCGTCGAGGTTCTGCAGGACGGCTTCGGCTTCCTGCGCTCTTCCGATTCGAACTACCTGCCGGGCCCCGACGACATCTATGTCTCGCCGTCGCAGATCCGGAAATTCGGCCTGCGCACCGGTGACACGGTCGAAGGGCCGATCCGCGGTCCCAAGGACGGGGAGCGCTATTTCGCCCTGCTCAAGGTCAACTCGATCAATTTCGAGGACCCGGAGAAGATCAAGCACAAGATCCATTTCGACAATCTGACGCCGCTCTACCCGGACGAGCGCCTGAAGCTCGAAGTGCAGGACCCGACCAAGAAGGATTTCTCGCCGCGGGTCATCGATATCGTCGCTCCGATCGGCAAGGGTCAGCGCGCTCTGATCGTCGCGCCGCCGCGCACGGGTAAGACGGTTCTGCTCCAGAACATCGCCCAGTCGATCACCAGCAATCATCCCGAGTGCTATCTGATCGTGCTGCTGATCGACGAACGCCCGGAAGAAGTCACGGACATGCAGCGCTCGGTGAAGGGCGAGGTCGTGTCCTCGACCTTCGACGAGCCCGCTTCCCGTCACGTCCAGGTCGCCGAGATGGTGATCGAGAAAGCCAAGCGCCTGGTCGAGCATGGCCGCGACGTCGTAATCCTGCTCGACTCGATCACGCGCCTCGGCCGTGCCTACAACACGGTCGTGCCGTCCTCCGGCAAGGTGCTGACCGGCGGTGTCGACGCCAACGCCCTCCAGAGGCCGAAGCGCTTCTTCGGCGCGGCCCGCAATATCGAGGAAGGCGGTTCGCTGACCATCGTCGCAACGGCGCTGATTGATACAGGATCGCGCATGGACGAGGTGATCTTCGAAGAGTTCAAGGGCACCGGCAACTCGGAAATCGTGCTCGACCGCAAGGTGGCCGACAAGCGCATCTTCCCGGCGATCGACATCCTCAAGTCCGGCACCCGCAAGGAAGAGCTCATCACGCCGCGCTCCGACCTGCAGAAGACCTATGTGCTGCGCCGCATCCTCAACCCGATGGGCCCGCAGGACGCGATCGAGTTCCTCATCGACAAGCTGCGCCAGACCAAGCAGAACTCGGAATTCTTCGACTCGATGAATACCTGACGCTGTTCAGCTTCTCCGGCGTTTCGATTCGCCGCCGTACCGATCTCCGGTGCAGCGGCGAAATCGTTTCTGGCTGGTCGGAAGCGCCATAAAGCCGGACCAAAACTCAGACCTGCTTCGATTCGGAACCGTGACGGACGATGGCTTCGACGCAACGACCGATGCGCCCAGGCCGAAACCTGGCCTGACCGATGTCGCGCAGCTTTCAGGCCTCGCGGCAGATCGAGTCAGGCCGGTCGTACCGCGAGGCACGCCCAGCGAGACCGAGCCGAACGGTGGTGTCCGGTCGCTTCACCGAAGCCAAGCGAAAGCTCAATTGCCACCACGTATCAGGTTGTTGCCGCTGCTTGCGTGAAGACCGACTTCCGAGGACTCGCGCTTCCAACTCGCGGAGGGGCACACCGGCGGGATTCCGGGCATACCCATCCGGCGCTACCCGGGTTGAGCAATAAGTATGACCGGTAGTGCTTCGACTTTTCGGCCGAGTCATACCGCTCGGTGGCTGCGCTGGAACACCGCGGCTCCAGCACGGAAGACTCCCGACAGCCTGAGCAACTCGTGAGCTTGATGTTCGCGGGAAGCTCGTCCAAGAAGCCGTCTTCCCGGCTTTCGACAGGCATGATGATTCCGGACACCCATTCCACGATCGTGGCTTTGTCCTCGGCGCCCGGGAAAGCCGGCGTGGCGGTGATCAGAGTTTCCGGCCCGCGCGTTCGATTCGTTCTCGAAACGTTTGCGAGTTTGGTCCCTGAACCGCGGATCGCGACCTTGCGCCGGCTCGTCGATGCGGAAGGGGCAGCCATCGATAGCGCGCTGGTCCTGTTCTTTGCCGGCCCTGCCAGCTTTACCGGCGAAGACGTCGCCGAGTTCCATGTTCATGGCTCGCGGGCAATCCTGGCGCGGCTCCTTGCGGCTCTGACGGCTTTGCCGGATGTGCGGCTGGCAGAGGCCGGCGAGTTCACCCGGCGGGCGTTCGAAGCCGGCAAGCTCGATCTGGCTGCCGTCGAGGGCCTGGCAGACCTGATCGATTCGGAGACGGAATGGCAGCGCCGGCAGGCGCTGCAGCAGATGGATGGCGCTCTTGGCGACGTTGTCGAGGATTGGCGAAACGCATTGATCGAGGCCATGAGCCTGTTGGCGGCTGAGCTCGATTTTTCGGATGAGGGTGATGTCTCCGGGCCGCTGCAAGAACAGGCGCTGGTCTTGGCCGCTCAGGTGCTAGAATCGTTGCGCGACGCGCTCGGCAGCTTCGCTATGGGCGAGCGGGTCCGTGAGGGCTTCGTGGTCGTGCTGGCAGGGCCGCCCAATGCCGGCAAGTCCAGCCTGCTCAATGCGCTCGCGCGGCGCGATGTCGCCATCGTCTCTCCGATTGCCGGCACCACGCGCGACAGCCTGGAAGTGCGTCTCGACCTCGCGGGCCTTCCGGTCATCCTGGTCGATACCGCGGGCCTTCGCGACAGCGCCGATCCGATCGAAGCCGAGGGCGTCAGGCGCGCCCGGGCGCTGGTCGAGCGCGCGGATCTCGTTCTTGGTTTGCGCGCAGTCGATTCGGACCCGTATCGAGTCGAGAATCAGGCTCAGTTACTTAAGGTCGCGACGAAAGCCGACCTGGCGGGACCTGTCCTTCCGGACGAGCGGCCCGTTTCCGTGAAGACCGGAGAGGGTATGGCCGCGTTGCTTGCCGATATCGTCGCGCGGCTGCAGGAGCTTGGGCAGGGCGAGCCGGCCCTGCTGACGCGCGAGCGGCATCGCATTGCCGTCGCCGAAGCCATCGGAACACTGGAGCGAGCGGTGGCGGCGCAGCACGGACAAGGCGAGCTGCTTGCCGAGGACATCCGCCTCGCCGTGGTCGCCCTTGAGCGTCTCGTCGGCCGGATCGATGTCGAGGATGTCCTGGACCGGCTGTTCGCGGGATTTTGTATCGGAAAGTGACGCCTGGCCGGTCGGTGGCGGCGGTTTTCGTTGACCCGTCCGTCGGGCTTCGCTAGCGAAACCGGATGTCACTTCATCGGCAGAACTACGACGTCATCGTCGTCGGCGGCGGCCATGCCGGAGCCGAGGCGGCCGCGTCCGCGGCGCGTTACGGCGCCCGCACGGCTTTGGTGACGCATAAGCCCGAAACCATCGGCGTGATGTCCTGCAACCCTGCCATCGGCGGGCTCGGCAAGGGGCATCTCGTCCGCGAGATCGACGCGCTCGACGGTATCATGGCCCGAGCTGCCGATCTCGGCGGTATCCAGTTCCGCATGCTCAATCGCCGGAAAGGCCCGGCGGTTCGGGGGCCGCGCGCGCAGGCAGACCGCAAGCTCTATCGTCGGGCCGTGCAGGATCTGCTGGGCGCGCAATCCAATCTCGACATTGTCGCTGGCGAGGTCTTTGACCTTCAGGTTGAGGCCGGCCGCGTGACCGGGCTCGTATTGGCAGACGGGCGTCGATTCGCTGCCGGAACGGTCGTGCTGACGACCGGAACCTTCCTGCGTGGCCTGATCCATATCGGGGAGAAGCGGATTCCGGCGGGGCGCGTCGACGAGGCGCCGTCCCTCGGCCTGTCGGCGACGCTGGAGCGCCATGGGTTTCCCCTGGGCCGTCTGAAGACCGGCACGCCGCCGCGGCTCGATGGCCGCAGCATCGATTGGGCGGCGCTGGAGATGCAGCCCGGCGATGAGCCGCCCGAGCCTTTCTCGGCGCTGACCTCCGCCATCACCAATCCGCAGATTTCCTGCGGGATCACGCGGACGACGCTGGCGAGCCATGATCTCATCCGGGCCAACCTGCATCGCGCCCCGATGTTCTCGGGCCAGATCGAAGGTCGCGGGCCGCGCTATTGCCCGTCGATCGAGGACAAGGTCGGGCGCTTCGGCGATCGCGACGGTCACCAGATCTTCCTGGAGCCCGAGGGGCTGGACGACGATACGGTCTATCCGAACGGGATCTCGACTTCGCTGCCCGAGGATGTCCAGCTCGACCTGTTGAAGACCATTCCCGGCCTGGAGAAGGCCGCGATGCTGCGGCCTGGCTATGCGATCGAGTACGATTTCGTCGATCCGCGCGCGCTGAAGAACACATTGGAGACCCGCGCGATCGCCGGGCTGTTCCTGGCCGGGCAGATCAATGGCACGACGGGATACGAGGAGGCCGGAGCACAGGGCCTGCTCGCCGGGCTGAACGCGGCGCGGATGGCCGGCGCGGCGGAGCCCGCCGTGTTCGATCGGGCGCAATCCTATATCGGCGTGCTCGTCGACGACCTCGTGACACATGGCGTTACGGAGCCGTATCGAATGTTTACGTCGCGGGCGGAGTTCCGCCTGTCCTTGCGTGTCGACAATGCCGATGAGCGCTTGACGCCTTTGGGCTTGCAGTTGGGGATCGTCAGTTCCGCGCGGCAGGACGCCTTCGAGACGCGCAACCGGGATATCGCGGCTCTTCGAGACAAGCTGAAGAGCCTGTCCCTGACGCCGCAGCAGGCGCAGGCTGTGGGCCTGCAGCTCAACCATGATGGGCTGCGCCGCAGCGCCTATCAGATTCTGTCCTATCCGGATGTGGGCTTCGATCAGCTCGCTTCCGTCTGGCCTGCGCTGAACGATTACCCTGTCCCGGTCGTAGCGCGCGTGACCGCGGATGCGGTCTATGCGGTCTATCTCGACCGGCAGGCGGCAGAGATCCAGGCCTATCGCCGCGACCAGTCGCTGAAGGTTCCGGCCGATCTCGATCTCGATGCGATTTCCGGCCTGTCGAACGAATTGAAGCTCAAGCTGGCAGCTCAGCGCCCGGCCGATCTGGCCCAGGCCGGACGGATCGAGGGCATGACGCCGGCCGCCCTGACCCTGCTCGCGGCTCATGCCAGGAAGAGTCGGGCTCCCGTATTATCCACAGGTTCACCGTGACTGTTGATAAAAGCGACCGCGAGCGCGCTTTGCGCTTGACGCCTGTTTCACGTGAAACAGAGGAGCGCCTCGCGCTTCTGGTGACAGAGCTGGGGCGCTGGCAGGCGGCGAAAAACCTCGTCTCCTCGGCGACGCTCGCTGATGTCTGGACGCGCCATATCGCGGATTCCTTGCAGATCTTTGGCCTGGCCGAGGGCCGGGAGCGCTGGCTCGATCTCGGCTCCGGCGGCGGCTTCCCGGGACTGGTGATCGGCATCTGCCTCGCCGCGCAGGGCAAGGGCCAGATCGACCTGGTCGAGAGCAACGCCCGGAAATGCGCCTTCCTGCGCCATGCGGCCCGCGTGACTGGCGCGCCGGTCAAGGTCCATGCGGCTCGTATCGAAGATGTGATCGGCGATTTCATCGGCAAAGTCGACGTGGTGACGGCCCGTGCGCTCGCTCCCCTGCCCCAATTGCTCGGTTGGTGCGAAGAGCTGTTGAGAACCGGTACGCTCGGTCTCTTTCCCAAGGGACAACATCTAGATACGGAATTGACCGACTCGGCCAGATATTGGAAGATTCAGGCGACAACGGTTTCCTCCGTGACTGATGACGCCGCGCGAATCCTGATGGTGCGCTCGGCCGAGAGACGAGCCGATCCATGACTGAGCTCACATCCGTGACGACACCGCGCCGCCCGCGCGTGATCGCGCTCGCGAATCAGAAGGGCGGCGTCGGCAAGACGACGACCGCGATCAATCTCGGCACTGCCCTGGCCGCCATCCGCGAGAAGGTCCTGATCGTCGACCTCGACCCGCAGGGCAATGCCTCGACGGGACTCGGCGTCGATCGGCGCAACCGCAAGTCCTCGACCTATGATGTGCTCTGCGGCGATGTCGGCCTGGGGCAGGCCTTGCAGGCCACGGCGGTTCCCGGCCTGTCGCTGGCGCCCTCGACCCTGGATCTCCTCGGGGTCGAACTGGAGATCGCCTCGGCCAAGGACCGCGCGCACCGCCTGAAGAATGCGATCGACGAGCTGGTCTATGACCAGCGCTGCCAGGATCTGACCTATATCCTGATCGATTGCCCGCCTTCGCTCAGCCTGATCACGATCAATGCGATGACGGCGGCGGACGCGGTATTGGTCCCGCTGCAATGCGAATTCTTCGCCCTGGAGGGCTTGAGTCAGCTTCTCAAGACGGTGGAACAGGTCAAGGCGGGTCTCAATCCGCGCCTGATCATCCAGGGCGTGGTGCTGACCATGTTCGACCCCCGCAACAACCTGTCCGGGCAGGTTATGGCGGATGTGAAGAACTTCCTCGGCGACAAGGTCTACGAGACGGTGATCCCGCGCAATGTCCGGATTTCCGAGGCGCCCTCCTACGGCAAGCCGGCCCTGCTTTACGACCTGCGCTGCTCGGGCTCGCAGGCCTATCTGCGACTGGCTTCCGAAGTGATCAAGCGCGAGCGTGCTTTGCGGGCAGCCGCGTAAGTTACAAATCAGAGGTTGATGAGGATGGCGATGGCCGAAGAACAGGGGCGTTCCCGCCTTGGCCGCGGTCTGGCGGCACTGATCGGCGATGTCGGTGACGAGATCGGGGCGATCGAGCGGGCCCGCGGCCAGCGTCGGGTACCGGTCGAGTTCCTGCGGCCGAGCGCGCGCAACCCGCGTCGCAATTTCGTCGAGGAGGACCTCGAAGATCTGACGACCTCGATCCGCGAGCGCGGCATCCTGCAGCCGATCATCGTTCGTTCCATCCCCGGAATGATGGACGCTTATGAGATCATCGCCGGCGAGCGTCGCTGGCGTGCGGCGCAGCGCGCCGAGCTGCACGATGTGCCGGTTCTGCTGGTCGAGGCCGATGATCGCGAGGCGCTAGAGATCGCGATCGTCGAGAACGTGCAGCGCACGGATCTCAACGCGATCGAGGAAGCGGCCGGCTATGAGCGCCTGATCGCCGAATTCGGCTATACGCAGAACGATCTGGCCCGCGTCATCGGCAAGAGCCGCAGCCATGTCGCCAACACGCTGCGCCTGTCGAAGCTGCCGGAGCCGGTGCGCAAGCTGGTCAGCGAAGGTGCGGTTTCAGCCGGTCATGCCCGTGCCCTTCTGTCCGTTTCGGACCCGGAATTCATGGCGCAGAAGATCATCGACGATGGTCTGAGCGTTCGCGATATCGAGCGCATCGTCCAGGAAGAGGCGCGCGGCGAGATCAAGAGCGCGGTGACGAGCAAGCCGAAGCCGGTGAAGGACCCGGATACGCGGGCTCTGGAGAAGGCGCTGGAGGAGGCGCTCGGCCTCTCCGTCTCGATCGGGCACAAGGCCAGTGGCGCAGGCGAGGTCAAGATCGGCTACAAGACGCTCGAGCAGCTCGACGCGCTCTGTCACCGCCTGAAGACCTGATTCACTCTCCGCGGCCGGCGCGTCCGAGCCTGGCAAGCGTCCAGAGGGCGCGGGTCGCGATGGCCCGGCCCATATCGGCATTCTGCCGCGTCGCCAGCACCGCATTGCCCAGGAGGGCGACGGCCTCGTTGAGCTTCGCGCTGGACCAGGTGTTCAGCGCTGCTTCCGTGGTTGCGATCCGCGGATAGGGCAGGCGCATCGTCGCGACGACATCGCGCAGCCCTTTTCCGGCATCGATCGACTGGCGCGCCTTCAGCAGTGTCAGCGCCTGACGCAGGACAGCGCCGAGCATGACGCCGGGGTCGAGCCCCTCGCTGCTGAGCTTGGCCTGTGCGAGGTCGAGAACCGGCAGCTTTCCTGCGAAGACCGCATCGACCAGCATCGCCTGCTCGCGCTGGGCGGTATCGCCGACGACGGCGTCGACATGCTCGACCTGCACAGCCGAGTCCGAGCCGACATAGAGCAGCAGCTTCTCGATCTCGCGGCGCGAGGTCTGCCGGTCGCCGCCGAGCAGGCCGGCGAGGTGATCGCGCGTCGTGCGGTCGATCGCCTTTCCGGCGGCCCGGACCATCTCGTCGATGATCGAGCCGAGATCGCGTGCCGCATCGCCGTAGCAGGGCACGGCCAACGCGGTCTTGGCCTTCTCGCAGGCGGTTCGGACAGGGTTGCTGCGCTGGAGATCGCCGGCCTCGACGATGACGAGCGCGTCCTGGGACGGGGTCGCCAGAAGCGGCTCAAGGGCGGCGAGGAGCGGCTTCGAGGTCGGGGAGACCCGGATGGCGCGGCGGCCGCCGAAGAGGCCGATCGTGTTGGCCTCGTCGGCGAGCTTGAGCGGGTCGGAGGCGATGGCGTCGCCATCCATGCGCACGAGCTGGAAAGCGTCCTGCGGATCGTCCACGCTGGCGCGGGCGAGGCCCGACGCCCGTTCGGAGACGAGCCCCGCATCGGGGCCGTAGATCAGGATCAGCCGCCAGGCGGGGTCGAGTCGTGCAAGCGTCCTCTCGGCCTCGTGCGCCTTGATCGCAACCATGGCGCCCGTCAGGAGGTGAGATCGGCGGCGATCTGGCCCCGGACGATGGTGGCAAGGTTCTTCGCCGCACGAATCTGGGCATCGCGCGCGGCGCGCACGGTGGCGAAGCGCTGCGAGGACCGCTCATAGGGAATGCGCACCGAGTTCGTGCCGGAAGCGAGAACCGTGCCGGTGCCGTTCTGGGTGAGCTTCCAGGTCGCGGTCGCGACGAGAACGGCCGAATCGGCGCGGCCGTTGGCGTAGTCGACCGTCACGACCTCGACCGCTTCGGCGATCGCCGCTTCGAGCTTCGAGGTCTTGCGGATATCTGGGTCGCCGCCACCGTCGAGCTCGAAAACCAGCTCGTTGCGGAAGTTATGGCCGATCAGGCCCTTGATCTCGGGTATCTCGATGCCGCGCAGCGCCGCCTTGACGCTGCCTCCCGTCGTGCTGGTGGTATAGTCGGAATAGAGCGGCTGGAAGCAGCCGCCTGCGAGCGCGGCGACCGTCAGCATGGCCGCCAGCAGGCTGCGGCGGGGGAGAGCGGCTTCAGACGACGACATTCACGATTCTCCCGGGAACCACGATGATCTTGCGGATCGGACGCCCTTCGAGAGCCCGCTGAACGGCTTCGCTGGCCCGCACGACCGCCTCCACCGCCACCGTATCGGCATCGGCGGCCACGGTCACTTCCGCGCGCTTCTTGCCGTTGAGCTGGACCGGCAGCGTGATGCTGTCGTCCTTCAGCAGCGCGGGGTCGACCTCCGGCCAGAATGCCTCGCCGGCGAGGCCCTGCTGGCCGAGAACATGCCAGCATTCCTCGGCCAAGTGGGGCATCATCGGCGCGACAAGCTGGGTGACGATCGTGGCAGCCTCAAGGAGCGCGAAGGCGTTGTCGGCATCAAGCTCGGACTTCTCGGCCGCACCGTCGAGCGCCTTACCGATGGCGTTGGTCAGCGTGTAGATATGGGCGACGCAGCGGTTGAAGCCGAGACGCTCGATATCGGCCCCGACGGCATCGAGCGCGCGGTGGCTCGCTTTGCGCAAAGCCTGTGCGGCTTCGCCGATCTGGGCGGGCTTGTCGGCCTTGCCGCCGGTGCGTTCGGCGATCTCCGCGACCATGCGCCAGAGGCGCTGGACGAAGCGGGCAGCGCCCTGCACGCCCTCGTCGGTCCAGATCACGTCGCGATCCGGCGGCGAATCCGAGAGCATGAACCAGCGCGCGGTGTCGGCGCCGTAGGAGGCGATGATGTCGTCGGGGTCCACGACGTTCTTCTTGGACTTCGACATCTTCTCGATCGAGCCGATCTCGATCGGCGCGCCGGTATCGACATCGAAGCCGCGGCGCTCGGTGCCGGAGATCTCGATGCGGACATTGCCCGGTTCGACCCAGTCGCCATTGGCGGCGCGATAGGTCTCGTGCACGACCATGCCTTGCGTGAACAGGCCGGCGAAAGGCTCGTCGAGACCGGCATGGCCGGTCTTCTTCATCGCGCGGGTGAAGAAGCGCGAATAGAGCAGGTGCAGGATCGCGTGCTCGACGCCGCCGATATACTGGTCGACCGGTAGGAAGCGGTCGACGGCCTTGCGGTCGGTCGGGCTCTCCGTCCGCCACGGATCGGTGAAGCGGGCGAAGTACCAGGACGAATCGACGAAGGTGTCCATCGTGTCCGTCTCGCGGCGGGCGTCCTTGCCGCATTGCGGACAGGCGACATGCTTCCAGGTCGGATGGTGGTCGAGCGGGTTGCCCGGCTTCTCGAAGGAGACATCGTCCGGGAGTTGTACGGGAAGATCAGCGTCCGGCACGGGCACCGTTCCGCAGGCGGAACAATGGATGATCGGGATCGGGCAGCCCCAGTAGCGCTGGCGCGAGATGCCCCAGTCGCGCAGGCGGAAATTGACCTTGCGCTGGCCGACCGGGCGGTTGCCGCGGGTTTCGCCTTCGAGACGGCGGGCGACCTCCTCCTTGGCTTCCGCGATGGTCAGGCCGTCAAGGAAACGCGAATTGATCATGCGGCCGTCGCCGTCATAGGCGGTGTCGGTGATGACGAAACCGGCCGAGTCGGTGCCCTCGGGTGCGACGACCGGGATGTTGCCCAGGCCATATTTGTTGACGAAGTCGAGGTCGCGCTGGTCATGCGCCGGGCAGCCGAAGATGGCGCCGGTGCCGTATTCCATCAGGACGAAGTTGGCGACATAGACCGGTAGCGTCCAGTTCGGATCGAGCGGATGGATGGCGCGCAAGCCGGTGTCGAAGCCGAGCTTCTCGGCCTTGTCGATCGCCTCCTGCGCCGTGCCGGTGCGCTTGCACTCCTCGATGAAGGCCTGCAGCGACGGGCTCTTCGCCGCGATGGACTTGGCGATCGGATGATCCGGCGCGATGGCGACGAATTTCGCACCGAACAGCGTGTCGGGACGGGTGGTGTAGACCTCGACCTCGTCCTGCCCGGCTCCATTCGATTCGAGAGCGAAACGAACCAGCAGGCCTTCCGAGCGGCCGATCCAGTTCTTCTGCATCAGCCGGACTTTTTCCGGCCAGCGGGTCAGGCCGTCGAGCGCGTCGTTCAGTGCCTCACCGTATTCGGTGATCCTGAAGAACCACTGGGTCAGTTCGCGGATCTCGACCGGCGCGCCGGAGCGCCAGCCGCGGCCGTCGATGACCTGCTCGTTCGCCAGCACGGTCTCGTCGACCGGGTCCCAGTTGACCTTGGCGGTTTTGCGGTCGACCAGCCCGGCCTTCAGGAAGTCCAGGAACATCTTCTGCTGGTGGCGATAATAGCTGGGATCGCAGGTCGCGAGCTCGCGGCTCCAGTCGAGGGAGAGGCCCATCGACTTGAGCTGCTTGCGCATGGTCGCGATGTTCTCATAGGTCCATTCGCGCGGATGGACCTTCTTCTGCTTGGCGGCGTTCTCGGCCGGCAGGCCGAAAGCGTCCCAGCCCATCGGGTGCAGCACCGAAAAGCCCTTGGCGCGCTTGTAGCGCGCGACCACGTCGCCCATCGCGTAGTTGCGGACATGGCCCATATGGATGCGACCCGACGGATAGGGGAACATCTCGAGGACGTAGTAGCTCGGCCGGGTGTCGTCGTTCCTCGTCTCGAAAAGCTTGCGCTCTTCCCAGACGGCGCGCCATTTCGGCTCGGACTCTTTCGGATTGTAGCGTTCGACGGCCATGTCAGCGGGCAATTCTCTGAGCGGACGATTCTTGCCGACTCCCGGAGGCAGGCCGGCGCAGGGGCTGAATGCAAAAACCGGATGTCGGAATCTTGCAACCTGCTCTAGGACACCATTGCGCGCACGCGGTCAACGGCGCGCAGGGCATGAGAGGCTGGCAGATGAGCGATACGGTTACGCGTTTGGCTGAAATCAGGACGGCGATCGGCCGGGCCGAGCGCGATTTCGGGCGTCAATCCGGTTCAGTCGCGCTGGTCGCGGTCTCCAAGACCAAGCCGGCCGAGCAGATCACCGAGGTGCTCGAAGCCGGACAGCGCGTCTTCGGCGAAAACTATGTCCAGGAGGCCAAGGCGAAGTGGCCGGGGCTGAAGGAGCGCTTCCCCGATGCCGAGCTGCACATGATCGGCCCGCTGCAATCGAACAAGGCGCGCGAGGCGGTCGAGCTCTTCGACGTCATTCAGTCGCTCGATCGCGAGAGCCTGGCGAAGGAGCTGGCGCGCGAGATCGCGCGGGCCGGCAAGACCCCGCGGTTGTTCGTCCAGGTCAATACCGGCGAGGAGGCGCAGAAGGGCGGCGTGGTGCCCGCCGAGGCGGACGCGTTCATCGCCCGCTGCCGCGAGGTTCACGGTCTCGCTATCGAGGGGCTGATGTGCATTCCGCCGGCGGACGAGCCGCCCTCGCCGCATTTCGGTTTGCTCGCCAAGATCGCCGCCCGCAACGGGCTCAAGGGCCTGTCGATGGGTATGAGCGCCGATTACGAAGCGGCGATCCAGCTTGGCGCGACCTATGTGCGGGTGGGCAGCGCGATTTTCGGGGCGCGGGGGTAAACGAGGCGTCATGCTCGGGCTTGACCCGAGCATCTCAGGCCGAAGAAGGCTCCAGCGCCCATGCGTCAAGAGATTCTCGGGTCTGCGCTTCGCTTCGCCCGAGAATGACGGCCCTATCTACTCAAGGGCTCGCCGACATCGATGCGGTTGCCGTCCGGATCCTCGAAGACGAAGGCGCGCAGGCCGTAATCCTTGTCGCGCAGGCCCTTGACGATGCGCAGGCCGCGCGCGCGGATCACGGCATGCACCGCGTCGATATCCTCGACCATCATATGGGCGACGTTGAAGGGCGCCGCCTTGTGGCCGGGCTGGAGCGTCAGGTGCAGTTCGGCGGCGTCGCGCTTCAGGATCATGAAGCCGACAGGATTGCCGTTCTCGAAGGTTTTCCGGAAGCCGAGGGCGCCGACATAGAAATCGCAGGCGCGGGCGATGTCGGCGACGGGCAGCATGGCGGCGATCCGCCCGAAGCGGAACGCGGAAACCGAATCAGTCATCGCAAATCTCTGGCCGGGATGGCGTCGCGTGGCGGGACGGTGCCCGGCAGCGCGGCGGCTTGATCCGTAGATGTGATCGAGACGGTGCCCGCCTCCCTCCTAGCTCACCTCACCACGATCCGGCAATGACGGGCCAGCCGCGGCAGCAGCTTGGCGAAGACATGGCCCTCGACGGCGACGCAGCCGGCGGTCGGCGTGAAGCCGGCACGGGCGAGATGCCAGAAGATCGCGCTGCCGCGCCCACGCTGTACCGGCCGGTCGTTCCAGCCGAGCTCGACGATCACATCATAGAGATGATCCTCGCGCTGGAGACGCTCCTCGGCTTCGCCGGGCGGGCGGTCGATCAGGCGGTTGTAGCGGCGGTCCTTCTGGTCGTCGCACCAGGCGTCGCGCGGCCCGATCCGCTTGAGCGGCAGCAGGGTGCGTGGGCGAGATAGGCGATCGGCCCGGTAGAAAACGCTGCGCAAAGGCAGGTCGAAGCGCGGCGTGCGGCCATCGCCCTCGCACTTCAGCGTACCGATGCCGGAGCGGCCGAGCGCGCAGGGGAAGATGGTATTGCCGGCGACGAGGAAGCCTTTGCGGCGGTCACGGACCGAGGCGAAGACGCGCAAAGCAGTCAGATTGCGTGGCCCGTCATGCGGATGGCGCGGGTGATCGGATCGGTTTCTCACGGGAATTCCAGGCGGCCTCACTTGCGATGACGACTCAGCAGGCTCATGTTGCCGCAACCCTCATGTCCGAGCGAACCCATTCATGTCCGCCGTCCATCATATCCTGCTGGTCGATGACGACCAGACCCTGCGCGACACCCTGTCCGAGCAGCTTTCCCTCTACGAGGAGTTCCGGGTCTCGACGGCCGATACCGCGACGGCGGCGATCAAGGCCGTGCAGGGCGACCGCGTCGATCTTGCCGTGATGGATGTCGGCCTGCCCGACATGGACGGGCGCGAGGCCGTCAAGGTGATGCGCAAGAACGGCTTCAAGAGCCCGGTGGTGATGCTGACGGCGCAGGGCTCGGATGCCGATACGGTGCTCGGGCTCGAGGCCGGCGCCAACGACTATGTGGTCAAGCCGTTCAAGTTCGCCGTGCTGCTGGCGCGCATTCGTGCCCATCTCAGGCAGCACGAGGCGAGCGAGGACGCCATCTTTCAAGTCGGCCCCTATACGTTTCACCCTGGTTCGAAGCTGCTCGTCAGCGAAAAGGGCTCCAAGACCAAGCTCACCGAAAAGGAGACGGCGATCCTGCGCTTCCTCTATCGTGCCGGCCGCAAGCCGATCGCGCGGGAGGTGCTGCTGCAGGAGGTCTGGGGCTATAACAGCCAGGTGACGACCCATACGCTCGAAACCCATATCTACCGGCTGCGCCAGAAGATCGAGCCCGATCCTGGCAATGCCCGCCTGTTGGTCACCGATGCCGGCGGTTACCGGCTGAATCCCTGACGGATGGCGCTCGACGAGGACATGGCCCTGCTGGCCCGGCAGCCGTTGCTGAGCCTGATGGATCGCGATGCGCTGAGACTGCTCGCCTTCGCGGCCGAAAGCCGCATCCTGCGCGCCGGCGACGTGCTGTTCCGGGCCGGCGAGCCGTCGGACGGGGCGGTGCTCGTGGTTTCAGGGACGGTCGCGCTGACGGCGCAGGACGACGGCAAGCCCGCGACCGAGATCATTGGTCCCGGCGCCATGATCGGCGAGCTTGCCCTGTTCACCTCCGTCCCGCGCCAGGTCACCGCGATTGCACGCGAGCCGACGCAGGTGATGCGATTGCCGCGCAGCGTGATGCGTCGGGTGCTCGGCGAATCACCTGATTCGGCCGAGGCGATCGCGGCTGCCATCGGCGACCGTCTGCGTGGTTTCGTCGCCGAGCTTTCGGCCGTCCAGGCCGCGCTGAACGCGATCGACCGGACGTAAGCCCGGCTGTTCAGGACGAGGGCGGGTGCCGCGCCGCCCGGATCGCGGCGAAGCGCGGCCACAGGCTGTTGATGCACAGGCCGGAGAGCACCAGTCCAGCCGCGAGGAATTTCCAGCCGGGTAGGGGCTCGCCGAGCCAGATCGCGGCGGCGCCCATCCCGAAGACCGGGACCAGCAGGGATGTCGGCGCGACGGTGGCGGCGGCATAGCGCGAGAGCAGCCAGCCCCAGACGGCATAGCCGAACATGACATTGCCGACCGCCTGCCAGATCGCCGCGGCCCAGGCGGCGGGCGGAGCACTTACGAGGGCGTCGCGCATCGCCGGCCAGCCTTCGATCGCCCAGGACAGGGCGAGCAGCGGCGGGATCGCGAACAGGCTGGTCCAGACGACATAGGCGAGCATGTCGACCCTGGGCGTGCTGCGCGCGACGCTGTTGCCGGCGGCCCAGCACAAGGCTGCGCCGAGCACGAGGACGATGCCGAGCGGCGTGGTCGAGCCGTCGGTATGCCAGAGGATCACGCCGATGCCGATGGCGGCGAGCGCAAGCCCGGCAAACTGGAAGGGCTGCACGCGCTCATGGGTGATCGCCGCCGCCAGCAGGATGGTGAAGAAGGGCTGCGACTGTACGACGAGCGAGGCGAGGCCCGGTGCGATGAAGCCCTTGATGGCGAAGAAGAGCAGGCCGAACTGGCCGGCGCCGATCAGGACGCCATAGGCGGCGAGCTTGCTCCAGGGCGCGTCGGGGCGCTTGAGCACGAAGACCGCCGGCAGGAGCGCGAAGGTGAAGCGCAGGGCGGCGAAGAGCAGCGGCGGGAAATGTTCGACGCCGATATGGATGACGACGAAATTCGTGCCCCAGACGATCATGACCGCCAGGATGAGCAGCGTGTCGCGGAGGGAGAGCGATGTCGAGGGGGCTGGCTGCACGGGACTGGCTTCGCCGGTGAACGTGCCGCCGGCCATACCATGCCGGCTTGGCCGCCGGTTAGGACGGGCCGGCATGGCCGAGGGGCCGCTGCGGCATGGAGCGCTGGACGATCGCCGGTCAGAGCTCCAGCGTCACCGTGACCGGAACGTGGTCGGAGGGGCGCTCCCAGCCACGGGCCTCGCGCAGGAAGGTGAGGTCGCGCAAAGCCGGCTTCAGCCCATCCGAGAGCCAGATATGGTCGAGCCGGCGGCCCTTGTTCGTGGCCGCCCAGTCCTGCGCGCGATAGCTCCACCAAGAATAGAGCTTTTCGGGCTCGGGCCGCAGCGTGCGGGCGGCGTCGGTCCAGCCGAGCTCGCTGCGCAGCTTCTCCAGCGTCGTCGTTTCGATCGGGGTGTGGCTGACCACGTCGAGGAGTTGCTTGTGGCTCCAGACGTCATGCTCCAGCGGAGCGATGTTGAGGTCGCCGAGCAGGATCGCCGGCCGGTCGGTCGGCTTCCTGGTCACGCCCCAGGCGCCGATCTCGTCGAGGAAGGCGAGCTTATGGGCGAACTTGTCGTTCTTCTCGGGGTCGGGCAGGTCGCCGCCGGCCGGGATGTAGAAATTATGGATGGCGATGCCTGCGGCTGGGCCTGCGGCCTTGTCGAGCGTCACGGTCATGTGCCGGGCGTCGTTGCGGCCGCACATCGACATCGCCTCCTTCTCGCTGAAGGGCAATCTCGAGACGATGGCGACGCCATTATAGCCCTTCTGGCCGATGAAGGCCTGATGGACATAGCCGAGCTGGTTCAAGGCCTTGGCCGGGAACTGCTCGTCCGGCGTCTTGGTCTCCTGCAGGCAGAGCACGTCGGGGGCGTGGGCGGTCAGGAATTCGCCGACCATGCCGATGCGCAGGCGGACGGAATTGATGTTCCAGCTGGTGACGGTGAGTTGCACGCGAGGCTTCCGGCAGGGAGGAGGCCGGAAACTGGGTCGTCGAAGCGCAAAAGGCAAGCCGTTTTCGGCTTGCCTGATATGGTCAGAGCCTGCGCTGGTAGTCGATCACGAAGTTCTGCGGATCGGGCCGGCGGCGCGTGTCGAGATTGTAGAGCGAGATCGCGGTCTCGTAGCCCTGCGGATCGACCACGACCCATTGTCGCAGCTCGTTGGCGACGAGGTCGAATTTCAGCGTGATCTTCGAGGTGCCCCCGAGCGTCGAGCGATCCTCCAGCCGGACGGTGAGCAGATCGCCGTCGATGCTGGCACCCTTGAGCGTGCCTTCGCGCGCCAGGTCCATCTTCTCGCGGACGAGGAACTTCAGCGGCGTCTGGCCGATGGAATAGAGATCCTGCGTCGCCAGGCGCTTGTCGCGGATGGCGACGGAGGTGCCGTCCGCGATCACTTCCGTGGTCGTCGGCGGCTCGTACTCGAAGCGCATCTTGCCGGGGCGCTGGATATAGATGCGGCCCTCCAGGCGCCGACCGTTGGAGGCGTGCTGGATGAAATTGCCCTGGAGGGTCTGGAAGCTGTTGAGATAGGCGTTCAGCCGCTCGACGGCCTCTTCCTGCGTCGCGGGAGGGGGCTGTTTGCCTTTGGCTGGAACGGTCACGGGCTTCGCTGCCTCAGCCGCGGGAGCGTTCGTCGCCACGGCCTGGACCGGAGCGGCGTCCGTGGCGACGGCACGCCCCTGGCCGAGTCCGGCGGGCCGGGGCGGCGGCAGGACGAGGCGCGGCGCCGCCGGCTTCGCGGCAGCGGGCTTCGGCGGCTGGAGCTGGAGCGGCTGCGCCGCCAGCGGGGCAGCGGTCAGCGCGCCGCCCATGAGCGTCGTCACCAGAACCGAAGCCCGAATGGCCGGTGTCAATCTGTCGAGCAAGGCTGCTCCATTCCTTATGCCTCGGCTAGTCCTGCCGAAGCCTAGAGACCACTGACGCGAGGATCGGGCGATGTCCCGACCCGGTCTTTCCGTCTCAACGTCTGGTTCGCTGCCGAGGTTGCAGCATCGTCATGGCAATTTGAGGACTGGTGCCGGTTGCCGCAAGGGTGCCGATTCGTCGCAAGCCTCATTCGTCGTGCTGATTCTGGCCCTCGACGAGGATCTCGCGCTTTCCTGCGTGGTTTGCGGGCCCGACGATGCCTTCGTTCTCCATGCGCTCCATGATGGATGCGGCGCGATTGTAGCCGATCTGGAGGCGGCGCTGGATATAGGAGGTCGAGGCCTTCCTGTCGCGCAGCACGACGGCGACGGCCTGCTCGTAGGGGTCGTCGCTCTCGGCGGAACCCATGCCGGTCTTGTCGAAGACGGCGCCGTCCTCGTCCTCGCCCCCCTCGTCCTCCTCGGAGGTGACGGCGTCGAGATATTGCGGGCGGCCTTGGGTCTTGAGATGGGCCACGACCTTCTCGACCTCGGCATCCGAGACGAAGGGGCCGTGGACGCGGGTGATGCGCCCGCCGCCGGCCATGTAGAGCATGTCGCCCTGGCCCAGAAGCTGCTCGGCGCCCATCTCGCCCAGGATCGTGCGCGAGTCGATCTTGCTCGTCACCTGGAAGGAGATGCGGGTCGGGAAATTCGCCTTGATCGTGCCGGTGATGACGTCGACCGAGGGGCGCTGCGTCGCCAGCACGACATGGATGCCGGCCGCGCGCGCCATCTGGGCGAGGCGCTGGATCGTGCCCTCGATCTCCTTGCCGGCGACCATCATCAGGTCGGCCATCTCGTCGACGATGACGACGATATAGGGCAGAGGCTCGAGGTCCATGACCTCCTCCTCGTAGATCGCCTCTCCGCTGTGCTTGTCGAAGCCGGTCTGGACCGTGCGCGTGATGACCTCGCCCGCCGCCTTGGCCTCGCCGACCCTGGCATTGAAGCCGTCGATGTTGCGCACCGAGAGCTTCGACATCTTCTTGTAGCGCTCCTCCATCTCGCGCACCGCCCATTTCAGGGCGACGACCGCCTTCTTGGGATCGGTCACGACCGGGGTGAGCAGATGCGGGATGCCGTCATAGACGGAGAGCTCCAGCATCTTGGGATCGACCATGATCAGGCGGCACTCCTCCGGCTTCAGCCGGTAGAGGATCGACAGGATCATGGTGTTGATCGCGACCGACTTGCCCGAGCCGGTGGTGCCCGCGACGAGCAGGTGGGGCATCCGCGCCAGATCCGCGATCACCGGCTCGCCGCCGATGGTCTTGCCGAGGCAGAGCGCGAGCTTGTGCTTGGTCGCCTCGAAATCCTGGCTGGCCAAAAGCTCACGCAGGAAGACGGTCTCGCGGCGGGTGTTCGGCAGCTCGATGCCGATCGCGTTCTTGCCCTGCACCACCGCAACGCGCGCCGACACCGCACTCATCGAACGCGCGATGTCGTCGGCCAGAGAGATCACGCGGGAGGATTTGGTGCCCGGCGCGGGCTCAAGCTCGTAGAGCGTCACCACCGGACCGGGGCGGACCTGCGAAATCTCGCCGCGCACGCCGAAATCCTCCAGCACGCCTTCGAGCAGCGTCGCGTTCTGCTCCAGCGCGTCGGTCGAGACCGCGTTGGCCGCGACCTTCTTCGGCTCGGCCAGATAGGTCAGCGGCGGCAGTTCGAAGGTGTCGCGGTCGAGAAGCGAAGGCTGGGCCTCGCGCTGCATGCGCTTGCCGGGCTTCGGCGCCGGCCGCGGCATGGTCACGCGCGGGGCGTTGAGATCGCGCAGGTCCTGCGGTTCGTCGTCGAGATCGAAGGGCGCATCATAGTCGTCGGAAGCGCGATTCGGGCCCGAAGCGGAACGGGCGCCGGGGAGCGGCTCGGGATCGAATTCGGGCAGGCTGCGGCGGCCGGCGGGGGCCTCACCGAATTGCGGCTCGCGGCGGACGCGGCCATTGTCACGGGTCGGAACGAGACCGGTATCGATTGCGGGCTCCGGCGGCTGCGGCAGGCGGCGCAGGATCGCGGCGCGCAAGGCCATCGCGCCATGGGCAAGCCAGCCGATCAGGATGACGGCGATGCCGGGCTCGTCGTCGCGGCGCTCGTCGCCATCGGACCAGCTATCCTCGGCCTCGTCGCTGTCGAGGGCCGGGTCCTCGTCTGTGACGAAGCCGAAGCCGGCGGCAGCGGTGACGGCGAGGATGGCGATGCCGGCATAGAGGAAGCCGACGAGGCTGCCGACCGCGCTGCCGGCGATGCCCGCGATATTGCGCGTGCCGAACAGAAGGCCGTCGCCGATGACGCCGCCCATGCCGGTCGGCAGGGGCCAGCGCGGGGTCGCCGGCAGGGCGCTGGCGACGGCGGCGGTCGCGGTGACGCCGACGACCCAGAGGCCGAGCTTGAGGGCGCCGCGGTCGAAGATGTGGAAGCGGACGAGCCTGAGCGCCCAGATCACCGGCGGGAAAAGCAGGGCGATGACGCCGAGCCCGATGAGCTGCATCAGCAGATCGGCGACCATGGCGCCGGGGCGGCCGAGCCAGTTGCGCACGGCGCCGCTGGTGGCGTTGTTGAGGCTGGGATCGTCGACCGACCAGCTCGCCAGAGCGACGGCGATCGCGACCATCAGGGCAAGCACGCCCATCCCGGTCAGCTCCGAGGCGCGGCGCGACAGGAACTCGCGCACCGGGTCCGGCAGGCGGTCCATGAGCGATTGGGAGCGGCGGATCGTGCGCATGCGGTTTCGGGTCTTATCCGGCTGTCGGGCCGCGTCATTCCGGCCATCAGCGGAAGGTTAGGAAGCCGAGGTTAAGACCCGCTTAACCTTGAGCCGTATCGGCAGCGCCGGACCCGTGCCGAACAAAAAAGGCCCCGGCATCGCTGCCGGGGCCGAGTCGCCGCTGGGAGCGGCGGGAGGATCACATGTTGTAGGCGCGCTCGCCGTGCTCGGCGATGTCGAGGCCTTCGCGCTCCTGATCGGAGGTGACGCGCAGGCCGATCACCACATCGATGATCTTGAACAGGACGAAGGACCCGACGCCGCACCAGACGACGGCAACCACCACGGCGACGAACTGCTTCCAGACCTGAACGCCCATCGCGTAATCGGCGACGCCGACACCGCCCAGCGCCGGAGCGACGAAGATGCCGGTGCCGATCGAGCCGATGATGCCGCCGACGCCATGGACGCCGAAGACATCGAGCGAATCATCGTAGCCGAGCGCGTTCTTCACCGTGGTGCAGAAGAAGAAGCAGACCACGCCGGCGACGGCGCCGAGCACGATCGCACCCATCGGACCGACAAGGCCCGCTGCCGGCGTGACCGCCACGAGACCGGCGACGATGCCGGAGAGCATGCCGAGCAGCGACGGCTTGCCCTTGACGATCCATTCGATGAAGAGCCAGCCCAGCGCGGCCGCAGCGGTCGCGGTGAAGGTGTTGATCATCGCAAGCGCCGCGCCGGCCGTGGCTTCGAGGTTCGAGCCGGCATTGAAGCCGAACCAGCCGACCCAGAGCACGGCGGTGCCGATGAAGGTCATCGTCAGCGAATGCGGCGACATCAGCTCCTTGCCGTAGCCGATGCGCTTGCCGATCACGAGCGCGCCGACCAGGGCCGCGATGCCGGCATTGATGTGGACGACGGTGCCGCCGGCGAAGTCAAGCGCGCCGAGGGTGAAGAGATAGCCCTCCGAGAACCAGACCATGTGCGCCATCGGGAAATAGACGATCGTCGCCCAGAGCACGACGAAGACCAGCAGCGCCGAGAACTTCATGCGCTCGACGAAGCCGCCGACGATCAGCGCGGGCGTGATCATCGCGAAGGTCATCTGGAAGCAGATGAAGACGTATTCCGGGATCACCACGCCCTTGGTGAAGGTGTCCGAGGTGGTCTCGTTGGTCACGCCGGCGAGGAAGGCCTTGGAGAAGGAGCCGATGAAGCTCGTCAGCGAGCCGCCGCCGGTGAAGGCAAGGCTGTAGCCGTAGACGACCCAGACGATGCACATGACGGCGGCCGTCGCGGTGACCTGGCTCATCACCGAGAGCATGTTCTTCGAACGGGCGAGGCCGCCGTAGAACAGCGCGAGGCCCGGCAGCGTCATGAACAGGACGAGCAGCGTGGAAACCAGCATCCAGGCCGTGTCGCCCTTGTTGGGGGCGGCCGCGGCCGGTGTCTCGGCGGCAGCCTGAGCCAGCGCGGCGCCGGCGGAGAGGGTGGTCAGCGCGAGTCCGGCCAATCCGGCCCGCAGGGAAGTCCTGAAAATCATCGTCGAAAACTCCTGAAGGTCGGGGCTCAGAGGGCGTCGGCGTCGGTCTCGCCGGTGCGGATGCGCACGGCCTTCTCGATGGCCGAGACGAAGATCTTGCCGTCGCCGATCTGGCCGGTGCGGGCAGCGGCGGTGATCGTCTCGATCACGCGGTCGACGAGCTCGTCGGAGACCGCGACCTCGATCTTGATCTTCGGCAGGAAGCTCACGGCGTATTCGGCGCCGCGATAGATTTCCGTATGGCCCTTCTGGCGGCCGTAGCCCTTCACCTCGGTCACGGTCAGGCCGTGGACGCCGACGGCGGTGAGCCCGTCGCGCACCTCCTCCAGCTTGAACGGCTTGATGATCGCCATCACGATTTTCATGGCTGGGTTTCCCCGTCTGCGCCGCCCGGTCGTCAGCCCCGGCGATCTCGTTGCACCTCTCGCGCCTGCGGGACCGCAGTTGCGTCGCAGCATGCAATTCAAGGGACGTGCCAACCCGCTCCGGAGGCGACTTGGGCGCTTCCGGAGGCGGAATCATCGTGGAAACAGGAGAATGGCGGGCGCTTTTGCCTAATATCTAGGCATGAGACTGGTTTCTGCGCAGATGCCTGAAATACGGTCAGCCGAGATCGGGCCGGGGCCGGACGAGACCTTCCTGGGCGACCGAGGCGACGAGGCGGCCCTGCCGGTCGAAGACGAGGCCGCGCGAGAAGCCCCGCGCGCCCGAGGTCGAAGGGCTGTCCTGCGAGTAGAGGAGCCAGTCGTCGGCCCGGAACGGCCGGTGGAACCACAAGGCGTGGTCGAGGCTGGCGGCCTGGATCTTCTGGTCGAAGACCGTCGCGCCATGGGCGATCAGGCTGGAATCGAGCAGCAGCAGGTCGGAGGCATAGGCGAGCACGCTCCGGTGGAAGGCCGGTTCATCCGGCAGCGGCTCGATCGCGCGGATCCAGACGTTGAATTTCGGCTCCAGGCTGCCGCCGCCGCGATAGCGCTCGAGCTCGACCGGGCGGATCTCGATCGGCCGCCTGCGCTGGTAGAATGTCTGGAGCGGGTTGTGCTCCGGCGCGTCGAGCAGTCGCGCCATCTGCTCACGATCCGGCAGTTCCTCCGGCATCGGCACCTTCGGCATCGGCATCTGGTGCTCGTAGCCGGTCTCCTCGATATGGAAGGAGGCGGACATGGCGAAGATCGCCTCGCCCTTCTGCACGGCCAGGACGCGGCGGGTGGTGAAGGAGCGGCCGTCGCGCAGGCGGTCGACCTCGTAGACGATCGGCACCTCGGGATCGCCCGCTAGCAGGAAATAGGCGTGCAGCGAGTGCGGCTGCCGGCCCTCGACCGTCTTGCAGGCGGCATAAAGCGATTGCGCGATGACCTGCCCGCCGAAGACGCGCGGCCAGCTCGACTTGGGGCTGCGACCGCGGAACAGGTTGCGCTCGAGTGGCTCGAGGTCGAGGATCGCCGTCAGGGAGGCGCTGATCTGGGACATGGTCGGCGGTATCGCGGTCTGGTTGACGGATGAGCCGGCACCCCGCAGAGGGACGACCGGTTTCGTATGGCATCAGCACCGGGGCATCCCGTGGCGTCAAGTCGGCGCGGAGAGAAGGACGACATGGCTATCGAGCAGGGCAACAGTGCCATGCGCATCGTCATCGCGGGGGGCGGCATTGCCGGACTCGCGCTCGCGCTCGCGCTGAAGCAGGGGCTCGGCGCCGATTCTTCGGTGATCCTGGCCGATCCGGCGCTGGCGGCCGCGCCGCGTGCCGATAACCGGGCCTATGCGGTCGCGGCCGGTGGGCGGGCGATGCTGAAGACGCTCGGCATCTGGGAGGGAATCGCACATGCCGCCCAGCCGATGCTGGAGATGATCGTCTCGGACAGCCGGACCGAAGATGCGGTCCGGCCTGTCTTCCTGACCTTCGATGGCGAGGTCGAGCCCGGCGAGCCTTTTGCCCATATGGTCGAGAATGCCGCCCTGGTCGCGGCGCTGAAGGCATCCTGCGAGGCCGTGGGCGTGGAATTGCGCAGCACCGGCGTGCGGCGGTTCAGCGCCGATGATGCGGCGGTCGAGATCGTTTTCGCTGACGGAACACGCTGCGAAGCGGCTTTGCTGGTCGCGGCCGATGGCGCCCGCTCGAAACTGCGCGAGCAGGCGGGTATCGGCTGGGTCGGCTGGGGCTACGGCCAGTCCGGCATCGTCGCGACGATCGGCCACGAGCGACCGCATGACGGCCGCGCTGTCGAGCATTTCCTGCCGTCGGGACCCTTCGCCATCCTGCCGCTGGCCGATGGCGGGACGCTCGGGCACCGGTCATCGATCGTCTGGACGGAGCGGACGGAGAATGTCGAGCCGCTGCTCTCGCTCGATAGCCATGACATGCTGGCCGAGATCGAGCGGCGCTTCGGGCTCGAACTCGGCGAGATCGCGCTGGAAAGCGCGGTGAGCGCGCATCCGCTCGGCTTCGGCGTGGCACGCAACTTCGTCGGCGAACGGCTGGCGCTGCTGGGCGATGCGGCGCACCTGATCCACCCGATCGCCGGACAGGGGCTCAATCTCGGTCTGAAGGATGTCGCGGCGCTTGCCGAGGCAATCGTCGATGCGGCGAGGCTCGGGCTCGATCCCGGCTCTGCCGACGTGCTGGAGGATTACGAGAAGGCGCGGCGCTTCGACACGGTGGCGATGGGCGCGGTGACCGACGGGCTGAACCGCCTGTTCTCGAACGACGCGACGCCGCTCAGGCTGGCGCGCGATCTCGGGCTCGGTATCGTCGACCGTTTGCCGGGACTGAAGCGTTTCTTCATCCGCGAGGCCGCGGGCGTCGCAGGCGCGCCGCCGCGGCTGCTCAGGGGCGAGGCGCTTTAGGGTTTTTCGTCATGCTCGCCCTTGTGGCGAGCATCCACGTCTTGCTAGGGCTCTCGATCGAGAAGTCGTGGATGGTCGGGACAAGCCCGGCCATGTCGATGGAGTCCGTATGATCGCGCCTCAATCCTCCAGCGGACGCGCTTCTTCCGGCAGCATGATCGGGATACCGTCGCGGATCGGATAGGCGAGCTTCGCCGGGCGGCTGATCAGCTCCTGCTTCGCCGCGTCGTATTCCAGCGTCGCCTTGGTCAGGGGGCAGACCAGGATTTCGAGCAGCTTCGGGTCGATGCGGGTGGTCGTGTCGGCTTCGCCGGTCATTGGTCTTTCCGTTCTCAAGAGCGCGCGGTTCGCTTGTCGAAACTCCGCCGTCGTTCCGGGCAAGCCGCGTTAGCGGCGCCGATCCGGAATCCATCGTAAGCCCGAGGCGCACTACGATGGATTCCGGGTCACGCCCGGAATGACGGTGTGTTTCACCGCCAGAACACCACGCTTCTAACGCTTGCGTGGCAGGTCGGCCAGCATGCCGGCCGCCACCATCAGCTTCGGCAAGGTGAGACCGGAGCTTGCGATCGCGTTGACGGTGCTGCGGGTGCGCTCCGCATCCTCGCCGCGCTCGCCGAGCCAGCTCTCCAGCGTGCCCTGCCCCTTGGCCGAGGCCGAAACCTCCTGCGTCAGGTTGGACTGGGCATCGTCGAGGGTCTCGATCGCCCGCTCGCGCGCGAGGCGCTCGTAATCGTCCGTCGCCGGCACGGCCGCGGCGGCGGCCTTCAGGCTCGACAGGCCGAACAACGCGTCGATGCCGAAATGGATGCGGGCGACCTCGCCGATCCTGCGCTTGCCGCGTTCGGCGATGTCGACGATGTCGGTCGCCTCGGCGAGCGCGGGCAGGCTGGCGACGCGCGTCGCCAGCGCTTCCGGCACGCCCTCGGAGGTCAGCACGGCGATGCGCGCGAGACGCGCCTGGGAGGCGGCCTCGGGCAGGAGCGTGCCAAGCTCGCCGGCCAATTCCTTCACGCCCTTGGCATAGCGGGCGATGGTCTGCTCGATCGTGCCGGGCTTGGCGACGCCACGCCGCAGGAACCAGCCCATGCGGTTGGTGACGAGTTCCTGCGCGGCGCCATAGAGGCCGAGCTGGGTCTTGCCGGGAATCTTCGCATCGAGCGCGTCGATCTCGCCGTTGAGGGCGATGAGATCGAAGGAATCGCGCGCGATCGCGTAAGCCGCGGCGATGGCCGGCGCGTCCGAGCGGGTCAGCGCCGCCAGCACCGGCACGAGGGCGGGGCCGCCGCGGTTGACGATCGCGTTGGCGAGCTGCGTCGCGACGATCTCGCGGCGCAGCTTGTGGCTGGCGATCGCGTCCGGATAGGCCTCGCGCAGGGCTTTCGGGAAGTAGCGGACGAGCTCGGTCGCGAGATAGGGATCGTCCGGCACCGAGGATTCGAGCAGCGCGTCGTGCAGCGAGAGCTTGGCATAGGCCAGCAGCACGGCGAGTTCCGGCCGCGTCAGGCCTTCGCTGCGCTTCTCGCGCTCGGCGAGCTGGGCGTCGCTCGGCAGGTACTCGACCGAACGGTCGAGCCTGCCGTCCTGCTCCAGCGTCTGCATCAGGAAGCGCAGGCCCGGCGTCGCCGCCGATCCCTGCGCTTCGGTCAGCGAGAGCGCCAGCGTCTGCAGGTAGTTGTTGCGCAGGACGAGATCGCCGACCTCGTCGGTCATCGCCGCCAGCAACTCGTTACGCTTGTCTTCCTGCAGGCGGCCGTCCTTCACCGGGCCGGCGAGCGCGATCTTGATGTTCACCTCGACGTCGGAGGTGTTGACGCCGGCGGAGTTGTCGATCGCGTCGGTGTTGAGTTTCACGCCCTTGCGGGCGGCCTCGATGCGGCCGCGCTGGGTGACGCCGAGATTGGCGCCCTCGCCGATGACCCGGGTGCGGAGGTCGTTGCCGGTGATGCGGATCGCGTCATTGGCGCGGTCGCCGACCTGCGCGTCGGTCTCGTCGGAGGCGCGGATATAGGTGCCGATGCCGCCGAACCAGAGCAGGTCGACACGCGCCTTCAGGATCGCCGTCATCAGCTCGAGCGGCGAGACCTCCTTCTTGTCGAGGTCGAGCAGCGCACGGACTTCCGGGGAGAGCGGGATGCTCTTGGCCTGGCGCGAGAAGACGCCGCCGCCCTTCGAGATCAGGCTCTTGTCGTAATCCTGCCAGGAGGAGCGCGGCAGGGCGAAGAGGCGCTGGCGCTCGGCCAGCGATTTCGCCGTATCCGGATCGGGATCGAGGAAGATATCGCGGTGGTCGAAGGCCGCGACCAGCTTGATCGCCGGCGAGAGCAGCATGCCGTTGCCGAAGACGTCGCCCGACATGTCGCCGACGCCGGCAACGGTGAAGGGCGTGGTCTGGATGTCGATATCGACCTCGCGGAAATGGCGCTTCACCGCCTCCCAGGCGCCGCGTGCCGTGATGCCCATGCCCTTGTGGTCGTAGCCCTGCGAGCCGCCTGAGGCGAAGGCGTCGCCGAGCCAGTGGTGCTTCTCCAGCGAGATCGCGTTGGCGGTGTCGGAGAAGGTCGCGGTGCCCTTGTCGGCGGCGACGACGAGATACGGATCGTCGCCGTCATGGCGCACGGTATCCGGCGGCGGCACGATGGTCTCGCCGTCGAGATTGTCGGTGAGTTCCAGCAGGTTGCGGATGAAGATGCGGTAGCTTTCGGTGCCCTCGGCGAGCCAGGCGGCGCGGTCGGAGGCCGGCGGGAGCTGCTTGGGGAAGAAACCACCCTTGGCGCCGACCGGCACGATCACGGCGTTCTTGACCTGCTGTGCCTTGACGAGGCCGAGCACCTCGGTGCGGAAGTCCTGCGGCCGGTCGGACCAGCGCAGTCCGCCGCGGGCGACCTTGCCGAAGCGCATATGCACGCCCTCGACGCGCGGCGAGTAGACGAAGATCTCGTAGAGCGGGCGCGGCAGCGGCAGGCCATCGACCCGGGCGCAGTCGAACTTGAAGGTGATGGTCTGGCGCGGCTGGCCGTCCGGGCCGATCTGGAAGAAGTTCGTGCGGAGCGCAGCATCGACGAGGTTGACGAGGCGACGCAGGATGCGGTCGTCGTCGAGGCTTGTGACAGCATCGAGCGCCTGTTCGATCTCGGCATGTTTTTGGGCCATGCGCTGCTCGCGCTCGGCCGGCGGCACGCGCGGGTCGAACTTCGCGGCGAAATAGGCGACGAGCCCGGAAGCGATGTCGGGATGGCGGGTCAGCGCGTCGGCGATGTAGCCCTGGGCATAGGGCGCGCCGGCCTGGCGCAGATAGCGGCCGAAGGCGCGCAGCAAGGCGGCTTCGCGCCAGGCGAGGCCGGCGACCAGCACGAGCTGGTCGAACCGGTCGGATTCGGCGAGGCCGCGGAACTGCGCCATCAGCGCGGCTTCGATCGTCGGGTCGAGATGCTCGATATCGATCTCGCCGTCGTCGGCGCGCTCCAGCGTCATGTCGTGCAGCCAGATACGGACCGCATCGCCATTGCCCTGCGGCATGACGTTGTAGGTCCGCTCGTTGACGACGCGGAAGCCCATGTTCTCCAGCACCGGGACGCGGGCCGAGAGCGAGATCGGGGTGCCGCGCGAGAACACCTTGAGATTGGCGCGCTTGGCGTCGTCGCCCTCGCGCCGGTAGAGGTTGACGGCGCGGGCGCGCTCCGGCGTGAGCTGCTGGAGCATCTCGATATCGACGAGCGCATCGGCGGCCGAGAAGCGCTCGCGATAGGCGGCGCCGAAGGCCTCGGCGTAGCGCTCGGCGAGGGCTCGCGCGGCGGGGCCGGCCTTCTCCTGGTCGAGCACGTCCTTGAGACCGTCGCCCCAGGTGCGGACGATGGCGCTGATGCCCGCTTCCAGCGTCGAGCGCTCGACGCGCGGGGTTTTACCCTCGTCGCGGCCGATGATGTAGTGGGTGCGCGAGAGCGGGCCCTCGGGATAGGCCGGATAGGCGGCCGAGAGCCGCCCGCCATAGACCCGCGCCAGGAAATCGCCGACGCGCAGGCGCACCGTGGTGTCGTAGCGGTCCTTCGGAATGAAGACGAGAATCGAGACGAAGCGGTCGAATTCGTCGACGCGGGCGAGCGCGCGGATGCGCGGCCGCTCGGTGAGCTGGAGGATGTCGAGCGCGAATTGCTCCAGCGTCGCGACGTCGATCTGGAAGAGCTCGTCGCGCGGATAGGCGTCGAGCACGTTCATCAGGGCGCGGCCGGAATAGCTCGCCGGGTCGAAGCCGATATTCTTGGCGACGCGCGCGACCTTGAGGCGCAGATAGGGAATGGCGCGGGCCGAGCCGGTATAGGCGTTGGAGGTCAGCAGGCCGACGATGCGCAATTCGCCGTCGAGGCGGCCGTCCGGCGTGAACAGCTTGACGCCGACATAGTCGAGATGGACGCGCCGGTGGACGCGGCTCTTGACGTTGGCCTTGGTGATGATCAGCGCCTGCGGCTTGGCCAGGAAGGAGCGCAGCTCCGGCGTGACCGTGACCAGCTCGCGGCCCCGCCGCAGCACCTTGACCGTGGGGTCGCGCAGGATGCCGAGGCCCGAGCCTTCGATCGGGTCGGCGGCGACATCGCCGCCCGGGAAGCGATAGGCGCGGATGCCGAGCAGGGTGAAGTTGTCGCCGGCAATCCATTCGAGGAATTGCAGCGCCTCGTTGATCTCGTCCTCCGGCAGCGGCGGCGGATTGGCGCGATAGGCCTGGATCACCTCGGTGATGCGGCCGCGCATCGCGGCCCAGTCGTCGACGGCGAGCGCAACGTCGCCATAGACGTGGTCGAGTCCTGTGCGCAGCTTTTCGCGGGCTTCCGGCGAATCGATGCGCGGAACATGGATGTGGAGCAGGCTCTCACGGCGCGTGCCCTCGGGCGCGCGGCCGGCGGCCTCGCCGGCGAGCGAGGCGAACTTGCCCTTGGCGTCACGGGCGACGGCCAGGATCGGGTGGGCGACGAGGCGCGGCTCATGGCCCTGCTCCTGCAGCTCGGCGAGCGTCGAATCGAGCAGGAACGGCTTGTTGTCGTTGACGACCTCGAGGACGGTGAGCTGGTTCCTGCGCTCGCCCTCGCCGTATTCCTCGTCGCGGAAGCGGAGATTGATCGTGTCGGGCTTGCGCGGCTGGGAGAGGTGCTCGAAGGCGGCGGCGGCGGTGCGGGCCAGCATTTCGGGCGGAAGGGCTTCGAGATCCTCCGCGACGGAGCGGCCAAAGAGCAGGCGGGGAAATTCGGCGGGCATCGAACTCTTCAGTCCGGTGGCTGCGGCCTCGATCGCTGCGATCGCGCCTGCGGTCGCGTTCGTCACCCGTTTGCCCATGGCATACCCCAGTTGTTTTGCAGCAGCGATGACATAGGCTGCGTAGGCTTTCAACTTGCCGTGCCTGAAAAAGCGGCAAACCGACGCTCCCCCCGATCCGACAGGACACACCATGGCAACAAAGCATGACAAACCCAAGGTGGGAGAAGAGCCGGCAAGGCAGGATTCGCCACCGGCCGTCATGGCGCTGGACCTGAAGCCAGGCACGCTCTCGGCCGAAAACCAGACTTATTTCGCGAAATGCCAGGAAAAGCTCGGCTTCGTGCCGAACGTGTTGACCTCCTACGCGCATGACGACGCCAAGCTCACGGCCTTCGCCGCCTTCTACAACGACCTGATGCTGGCGCCGTCGGGCCTGTCGAAGCTGGAGCGGGAGATGATCGCGGTCGCGGTCTCCAGCGTGAACCGCTGCTATTACTGTCTCACCGCCCATGGCGCGGCCGTGCGCCAGTTCTCCGGCGATCCGGTGCTGGGCGAGCTGATGGTGATGAATTATCGGGTGGCGGACCTCTCGGCACGGCACCGCGCCATGCTCGATTTCTCGGTGAAGCTGACGGAGACGCCGCATCTGATCGGCGAGGAGGACCGCGAAGCGTTGCGTAAGGCGGGCTTCGGCGAGCGCGACATCTGGGATATCGGCGCCGTCGCGTCCTTCTACAACATGTCGAACCGGATGGCCTCGGCGGTCGATATGCGGCCCAACGCCGAGTATCACGGGCAGGCGCGGTAGGGCGCACCCAGGTTTGTCATTCCGGCGCGCGCCGCAGGCGCGAACCCAAGAGCACAGCTTATTCCAGTCCCGCCATGCTCGCCCTTGTGGCGAGCATCCGCGTGTTAAACACGACCTTTGCCTAGCGAAGACGTGGATGGTCGGGACAAGCCCGACCATGACGGGAATGTCGTGCTCATGGGTTCCGGGTTCTTCGCTCCGCGAAGCCCCGGAAAGACAGCGATGGTGCCGGAAGCCCGAAAAAGAAAAACGGCCGGCGCAATGCCAGCCGCTAGTTGGCCTCGACTAGGTGGCCCGGCTCCGCCCGAACTCCGGGGGGCTGGGGGGCTGACAAACCGGCGATCAGCGAAACCGGGCCGTCGAGGCAACGGGGAGAGTTGAACGTCGCAACTTGGCGCTCGCTTGGCGCGCTCGCGGCGAAAATGGGGCATTCGTCGACAAGGCCGGGCCGGCGCTCGATCTTCCGCTGGTCCCTTGCCAGCCAAGAATGCTGGGCGCATCATTCGCACATGTCCGGTGAGGCCCCGACCAGGGAGGCGCCATGAGCGAGAGCGATACGCCACAACCGCAGGCCGCGAGCGCGGTCGTGAACTTTCCGGCGCCGGCGCGGCCGACCACCGTGACCTTCGACCGCCGCGAACTCAGCGAATTGCTCAATCTCTATGGCCGGATGGTCGCAGCCGGCGAGTGGCGTGACTACGCCATCGATTTCCTGAAGGACAAGGCGCAGTTCTCGGTATTCCGGCGCTCGTCGGAAATGCCGCTCTACCGGATCGTCAAGGATCCGGCATTGGCGCGACGGCAGGGGGCCTATTCGGTCGTGGCGGCGACGGGTTTGATCCTGAAGCGCGGCTCGGAACTCTCGCGCGTGCTCAAGGTGCTCGACAACAAGCTCAGCGTCGTGAGCTGAGGCGTCACGAACCGGATAGGTGTTCGAGCCCTCATCCCGAGGAGCGCCGAAGGCGCGTCTCGAAGGATGCTCACTCTCGATTGGTCAAAGGCCCGGCGGTGAGCGATCCCCCTCGCCCAGTTCCTTCTGCATCAGCATCTGGTCGAGCCAGCGGCCGTGCTTGAATCCGACTTTCTCGGCGACCCCGATCAGGCGGAAGCCGGCGCGCTCATGCAGGCGGCGCGAGCCGACCGAGGCACCGGTTCCGTCGCCGATCACCGAGATCATCTGGCGGAAGCCGCGCGCGGCGCAGGCCTGCATCAGGGCGTCGAGCAGCAGGCCGCCGATGCCCAGTCCCTGCGCCGTCGGCGCGAGATAGATCGAGTTCTCGACGGTGGTGCGATAGGCCGGGCGTGGCCGATAGGCGCCGGCATAGGCATAACCGAGGATGTCGCCGTCCCGCTCCGCGACGAGATAGGGATAGCCGCCGGCCAGGATCGCCTCGAAGCGTCGCTGCATCTCTGCCTCGCCCGGTGGCTCCAGCTCCCAGGAGGCGGTGCCGTGCAGGACCGCATGGGCATAGATCGCGGCGATGGCGGGGATGTCGGCGGGATGGCCCGGGCGGATCGAAGGCGTCGTCATGCCCAAAGCATGAGCAATCAGCATGCCAGAAGGGAAGGCCCGGCCCAAAGAAAAACCCCGGCCGTGGGGCCGGGGCTGCTGCACTCCCGTTCAGGAGCCTGTCGTTCTCACTCGCGGTTGCCGATCAGCGAGAGCAGGAACTGGAACATGTTGATGAAGTTCAGGTAGAGCGATAGCGCACCGTTCACCGAGAGCTTCGCAGCTTCCTCCGGGCCGAGCTCGGAGTAGAGATACATCTCCTTCAGGCGCTGGGTGTCCCAGGCGGTCAGGCCGGCGAAGATGCCGACGCCGACCAGCGAGATGACGAAGCCCAGAGCGCCCGAGGCCAGGAAGATGTTCACGATCGAGGCCAGGATCAGGCCGATCAGGCCCATGACCAGGAACGAGCCCATGCCGGAGAGCGACTTCGAGGTGGTGTAGCCGTAGAGGCTGAGGCCACCGAAAGCCGCCGCGGTGATGAAGAAGACCTGCACCACCGACGCGCCGGTGTAGCGGATCAGGATCGTCGAGAGCGAGACGCCCATCACCGCCGCGAAGGCGAAGAACATCGTCCGGGCGGACGAGGCCGACATCCTGTCGGCGCGGAACGAGAAGAAGAAGATGAAGGCCAGCGGCGCCAGCGCGACCACCCACATCAACGGCGTGCCATAGAGAAGCTGGCCGAAGGAGGTGAGATAGGTGTTGCCGATCCTGGCGACGGCGTTGGCCTGATCGGTCACGGCCATCTTGTTGATGCCCAGCGCGAACAGCGCCGAGATCGCAAGGCCGATCACCATGTTGTTGTAGACGCCGAGCATGAACGAGCGCAGGCCCTGATCCATCTCGACGGCGCTGGTCTGCTGTGCGCGGCCGGCACCCCAGACTGGAGCATTGCGGTCGAAGTTGCTCATTAAGAGAGTTTCCCCTGACGTGGTTTCGGACGACGGAGGGCGCAGGCGCCAGCCGTCCTCGCGCACGAAAAGTCGCGATGACCGGAATATGGGCGGCTTTGCCGGTTCTTACAAGAGCCCGCCATGGTTAAGGCCGGGCCCGGCATAGAAGTTCGGCGCCGCACACAGGCAGAATTACAGGATTGTAATGTCTATCGAGAGTCGTTCTCAGACAGTCATCATAAATTCCTGAGATGAGAAGCCGGCGCTTTCGTCAGTATTTTTATCGTACCGACGAGCCCGAACAGGACGGTAACCCCGACGGCGGCAGTCGCAGCCAGTATAGCCCCGGTGGGATCACTGACGAACTCGATGCGCATCACTTGCGTGACGATGCCCCAGCCCGCCGCTGTACCCGCGAGAACGCCGAAGATGGCCGCGACGAGGCCGATGGCGGCGTATTCAAGGGCGTACGACGAAAGTATGAAGCGGCGCGTGGCGCCGAGCGTTTTCAGGATCATCGCGTCATAGAGCCGCGCCCGCTGGCCGGCGGCGAGCGCGCCGCCGAGCACGAGGAGGCTGGCGGCGATGGCGAGGCCCGAGGCGCCGCGGATCGCCATGGCGAGCTGGGCGACGATGGTATTCACCGCTTCGAGCGCGTCCTTGACCCGCACCGCCGTCACCGCCGGGAAGTCGAGCGCGAGCCGGCGCATCAGGGCGGCATCGGTCGCGCCCTTGCCGTCCGGGCTCGATGCGACGGTGGCGAGGTTGGTGTGCGGTGCGCCGGCGAAAGTGTTGGGCGAGAACACCATGACGAAATTGATGCCGAAGGAGCGCCAGTCGACCGTGCGCAGATTGGCGACGCGGGCGGTGATGCTGCGGCCGAGCACGTTGACGGTGAGTCGGTCGCCGATCTTCAGGCCGATGCCGGCGGCATTCTGCGCGTCGAAGGAGACGAGCGGCTCGCCGCGATAATCGGCCGGCCACCACTCGCCGGCCGCGACGCGCGAGCCTTCCGGCAGCGTCGCGGCATAGGTGATGCCGCGGTCGCCGTCGAGCACCCAGGCGGATTGCTCGCTCGCCTTGATGTCCTCGGCGCGGGTCTCGTTCACCGAGACGATGCGGCCGCGCATCATCGGCACGCGCTCGGTCTTCGCGCCCGGCCGCTCGGCTGCGAGGAAAGCGTCGAAGCGCTCGGAATCGCGGCTGGGTACATCGAGGAAAAAGAAGCTCGGCGCCTTGTCGGGCAGGGCGCCGGTGAGCTGCCGGGTCAGGCTGACATCAATGAAGGAGAGCGCCGAGAGCAGCGCGACGCCGAGGCCGAGCGAGAGCACCAGCGCCGGCGTCAGCGCGCCCGGCCGGTGGCTGTTGGCGAGTGCCATGCGCAAAGCCGGGCGGCGCGGGCGCGGGATTCGCCGTGCCAGCGCCATCAGGCCGAGCGAGACGGCGCGCAGCAGCAGGAAGACGCCGAACATCACGCCGATATAGATCAGCGCGATCCGGCGATCATAGGCGAAGCCGATGGCGACGCCGGCGAGACCCGCGAGCGCCAGCGCGCAGAGCACGAGATAGATCGCGCGCGGGCGGCGCGGATCGGGCTCGACCCTGTCGCGGAACAGGGCGGAGACCGGGATGTCATGGGCGCGCCCGAGCGGGATGATCGCGAAGACGAGCGCGGTCAGCAGGCCATAGAGCGCGGCGATGGCGAGCTCGCCTGGCGCCAAGGTCGGCTCGAACGGCACCGGCAGGATGCTCTGGACGACCGCGCCGAGGCCGAAAGGTGCGGCGGCGCCGAGCACGAGGCCGATTGCGGTGCCGATCGCGGCGACGAGCATGACCTCGGTGAGGTGGATCGCGACGACGCGACCGCCGGTGGCGCCGACCGCCTTCATCGTGGCGAAATCGAGCTTCTTGGCCTCGACGAAACGGCGGACCGCATTCGCGACGCCGACGCCGCCGACCAGCAGCGCGGTGAGGCCGACCAGCGTCAGGAACTGGGTAAAGCGTTCGAGATTGCGCTGGAAGCTCGGCGCGGCATTGGCACGGGAGCGGATTTCCCAGCCGGCATCGCGCTGCTGCGCGCCGGCATCGGCGATGAGCTTCTCGAGATCGGCATCTGTCGTCGCGGCCGGCGGGAGCTGGAGGCGATAGGTCCAGCGAATCAGGCTGCCGGGCTGGATCAGGCCGGTCGCCTTCAGCGCCTCCTGCGACATCAGGAGGCGCGGGCCGAAGCCGACGCCGGCCGCGATCTTGTCGGGCTCGGAGAGGAGATTGGCGCGGAGCTGGATTTTTGCGCCGCCGACCGTGACGGTGTCGCCGGGCTTGAGGTCGAGCCGACCGAACAGGACGGGGTCTGCGACGGCACCATAGGCTCCGTCGCGCTGGTCGAGCAGGCCGGGCAACGGCGCCTGCGGGTCGGTCTCGACCGTGCCGATGCTCGGATAGGCCGCGTCGACCGCCTTGATCTCGACCAGGGCCGCGCCTTTCTCGCCGGCATTGGCCATGCCGCGCATGGTCGCGATGCTGGAGACGGTGCCGCGCGCGGTCAGGAAGGCGAGTTGGGAGGCTGTCGCCTCACGATGGATCAGGCTGAAGGCGGCGTCGCCGCCGAGGATGCGGCGTCCTTCGCGGGCGAGGCCCTCGGTCAGGCCGCGCGAGGCGGAGGCGACGGCGGCGATGGTCATGACGCCCAGAGCGAGGCAGGCGATGAAGATGCCGAAGCCGCGCAGGCCGGCGCGCAGGTCGCGGATCGCGAGACGCAGGATGAGACCGATGCCGGGGGCGCGATGGGCCGGGCTTTGGGACGGCTTGACGGGTGCGTGCATCGTCAGGCGACCGCCGTCTCGGGCTCGGCCTCGATCACGCCGGAGCGCAGGCGGACGGTGCGCTCGCAGAGCGCGGCAAGCGAGAGGTCGTGGGTGACGAGGACCAGCGTCGCGCCGCGCTCGCGCTTGAGGGCGAAGATCAGGTCGACGATGGCGCGACCGGTCGATTCGTCGAGATTGCCGGTGGGTTCGTCGGCGACGAGGATCGCCGGGTCCGCCGCGACGGCGCGCGCGATGGCGACACGCTGCTGCTCGCCGCCGGAGAGCTGGGCCGGGTAATGGTCCATGCGGTGGCTCAAGCCGACATTGCGCAGTTCCGCCTCGGCGCGGACGAAGGCGTCGGGATGGCCGGCGAGCTCCAGCGGCAGCGCCACGTTCTCGCGTGCCGTCATGGTGGGGACGAGATGGAAGGACTGGAAGACGATGCCGATATGCCGGCCGCGGAAGACCGCGAGACCGTCCTCGTCGAGGGCGCCGAGATCCTGGCCGGCGACCTTGACGAGGCCCGAATCGGGGCGCTCCAGCCCGGCCATGGTCATCAGCAGGGTCGACTTGCCGGAGCCGGAGGGGCCGACGAGCCCGGTCGCCTCGCCATCGGCCAGCGACACCGAGACGCCTTTGAGGATATGGACGCGGGCGGCGCCACGCCCCAAACTCAGGTGCACATCCTGCAACTCGATTGCCGAAGCGGCCTTCTCGCTCATCACGCCATGATCCCGACTTATGCTTCCATCGCCAACCCCGCTCGCACCGTATCGCGCTGCGAGCGGAGCGGAACCACCGTGCTGCGCGGCTTGCGGCCATATGGGCGCCGTATCGCGCTTATCCAATCGGCTGCGACGTTTTTCGTCGCCTTCCTGCTGCTTTTCATCGGATCCTCCGACATGACCGGCGCCCAGACTCCTCCCTCCGATTCGCGGGCGGGGCGTTCGCTGAAGCTCGTCGCCTTCGGCGATTCACTGACGGCGGGCTACAACCTGCCGGGCAGCGCCGCCTTCCCGACCGTCCTGGAGCAGGCCCTGCGCCAGAAGGGCCTCGCTGTCGAAATCGTGAACGCCGGCGTCTCCGGCGACACGACGCAGGGCGGGCTTGAACGGCTCGACTGGTCGGTGCCGGAGGGGACGGACGGGGTCATCCTCGAGCTCGGTGCCAACGATGCCCTGCGCGGGGTCGATCCGGCCCTGACCCGGAAGAACCTCGAAGCCATCGTCGCGCGCCTGACCGAGCGGAAGATTCCGGTGCTGCTCGCGGGCATGTATGCGCCGCGCAATCTCGGTGAGGATTATGCGAAACGCTTCGATGCGATCTATCCCGAGCTTGCGAAGAAGCACGGGCTGGTGCTTTACCCTTTCTTCCTGGAAGGCATCGCGGGCGACCGCGCCCTGAACCAGGCGGATGGGCTTCATCCCACAGCCGATGGCGTCGCCGTCATCGTCCGGACCATCCTGCCGACGGTCGAGCGCTTCATCGCCACCTTGCCGCCCAGGTCCTGATTCCCAAGCCCCGATCCGCCTGCGGGTTCTCCGCGCGCGTATCCCCGATTCTTGCATCGCCGCCTGCCGGCCCCTGCTTCCGGAGTTGCTTCGCCATGGAATACCGCCGCCTCGGACGCACCGATCTCAAGGTCTCGGTGATCTGCCTGGGAACCATGACCTGGGGAGAGCAGAACACGGAGGCCGAAGGCCATGCCCAGATGGATTATGCCGTCGAGCAGGGCATCAATTTCTTCGACACCGCTGAACTTTACGCCATCCCGCCGAAGCCGGAGACGCAAGGGGCGACAGAGCGGATCATCGGCAGCTGGTTCAAGGCGCGCGGCAACCGCGACAAGGTCATCCTGGCGTCGAAGGTCTGCGGGCGCGGCGGCAACACCTGGTTCCGCGACGACAAGAGCCCGACGCGGGTGACGCGCAAACAGGTCTTCGAGGCGGTCGACAAGAGCCTGCAGCGGCTCCAGACGGACTATATCGACCTCTACCAACTGCATTTCCCCGAGCGGCCGATGCCCTGGGGCTCGAATCCCACGCGCTTCTCCAGGGAAGCCTATACCCCGGCGCCCGACCAGACCCCGATCGCCGAACAGCTCGACGCCTTCGCGGAGCTGGTCAAGGCCGGCAAGATCCGCCATCTCGGCCTCTCCAACGAGAGCGCCTGGGGCACGATGCGCTTCGTCACCGATTCGGAAGCGCGCGGCACGCCGCGCGTGCAGTCGATCCAGAACGCCTACAGCCTGCTCAACCGCACCTTCGAGACGGCTCTGGCCGAGGTCGCCATTCACGAGGATGTCGGCCTGCTCGCCTATTCGCCGCTGGCGCAGGGCTATCTCACCGGCAAGTATCTCGGCGGCGCCCGCCCGGCAGGCGCGCGCACGACGCTGTTCGACCGTGGCCAGCGCTACGAGACGGCTGGAGCAGAGGAGGCGATCAAGCGCTATATCGCGCTGGCCCGCGAATCAGGGCTCGATCCGGCGCAGATGGCGCTCGCCTTCGTCAACAGCCGTTCCTTCGTCACCGCCAACATCATCGGCGCGACCTCAATGGAGCAGCTCAAGACCGATATCGCCTCGATCGACGTGAAGCTTTCGCCCGAGGTTCTGGCCGGAATCGACGCGATCCATCAGCTCGTCGGCAATCCCTGCCCGTAAGCTGACACAGGTCATTCTCGGGCGAAGCAACGCTTCGACCCGAGAATCTCTTCCGACAGAAGGCGCCTTTCCTTTCCGGGATGCCCCTGGTCAAGCCCGGGCATGACGAGCCTGCAGCCAGCGCGATCCGTGCAAAAAGAATTCCCCTGAGCCGGCTTCCTGCTCTACCGTCTCGCCAGAGTCACAATCGCTTGGCAGGGATTCGCTCATGCCGAGGCTGTTCATCGCTCTGGAAATCCCCGCCGAGGTCGCGACCGGGCTGACATTGCATCGCGGCGGGTTGTCGGGTGCGCGCTGGATCGAGCCGGCCGACTATCACATCACCCTGCGCTTCCTGGGCGATGTCGACCGCCGCATGGCGAACGATGTCGACCACATGCTTTCCGATCTCACCGCCTATCCGTTCGAGATCACGCTCGATGCGCTCGGCAGTTTCGGCGGCGACAAGCCGCGTGCCGTCTTCGCGCGGGCGCAGCCGAGCAAGGCTCTGACCGATCTCCAGGCCGATCTCGAACGGCAGATGCGCCGTCTCGGCCTGCCGGCGGAAGCGCGTAAATTCGTGCCGCATGTCACGCTGGCAAGGTTGCGGGATACGACCCCGGTCGAGCTGGCGCATTTCCTCAGCCTTCACCCGATCGTCCGTCCCTTCAGCTTCACCGCCCGCCGGGTGGCGCTGATGTCGTCGCGCGATTCGATCGGCGGCGGGCCCTATGTGCTGGAGGCTGCCTATCCGCTGGGCCCCTCCTATCCGAATCGCCTGCCGCGGGAGATGCGGCGGTGACCCGGCCGAAGCGGCTTTCTCCGGAAGCGCAGGCCGAAGCGCTGGCGACGCTGACCGGCTGGAAGCTGGCTCAGGGGCGCGAGGCCATCGCCAAACGCTTCGTCTTCCGCGATTTCAGCGAGGCCTTCGGCTGGATGGCGCGCGTCGCGATGCTGGCCGAGGCGATGAACCATCATCCGGAATGGTCGAACGTCTATCGCACCGTGGATGTCGTGCTTGCGACCCATGACGCCGGCGGGCTGACGGAGCTCGACGTCAGGCTGGCCAAAGCGATCGACGCGCTGGGGCAATAAACCCTTAACCTCTCCGCAAGTCATCCCGGACAAGCGGCGAAGCCGCGCCGATCCGGGATCCATGCCGAAGCGTTTCCGATCAAGGCTCAGGCATGGATCCCGGGTCTCCCTGCGGTCGCCTGGGATGACCCGCGCGGGGTTGTCACTCCTGATCCCACCCGCAAGTTCGCAGCCCCGCCAGCATATGCGGCGGCGGCGGCGCTTCGACCGCGATCGGATCGCGCTTCCTGTAGAGCGGAATCGTGATCGCGCGGGCATGAAGCTGCAGGCCGGGGCCGCCCTCGCGCGGGGCATCGCCATAGATATCGTCGCCGAGCATCGGCCAGCCGGAGGCCTGGCAATGGACGCGCAACTGATGCGTCCGCCCGGTCAGGGGCTCCAGTGCCAGCCAGGAGAGCGGGCCGTGCTCGTTCTCGCCGCGGCCGAGCACGCGATAGCGGGTCTGCGAGGGCAGGCCGGTCGGATCGACCTTCATCCACCAGCCGCGCTCGGGCGAGCGCTTGGCGAGGGGGAGGTCGATCAATCCTTCGTCCTGCGCAGGGCTGCCCTGCACGATCGCCCAATAGGTCTTGTCGATGCGCCCGTCGCGGAACATCTGGTTGAGCTCGGCCATGGCGCGGGGATGCCGCCCGAGCACGAGGCAGCCGGAGGTGTCCTTGTCGAGCCGATGCGCCGCTTCCGGCTTGCGCGGCAGGCCGAAGCGCAGCGCATCCAGATAATCGGTGAGGACGGGGATGATCCGGCGCCTGGCCTGGGGGCCGCGATGCGAAGGCAGGCCGGCGGGCTTGTCGATGACGAGCATCATGGCGTCGCGATAGAGCAGCGGCACCGGCAATTCGGCGTCGCCCTGCCCCGAAGGTTGCGAATTTTCTGGTCGGTCCGGCGCTGCCATGGCATTGCGCTACCCAACCCGGCCCGGCGGTGCAACCGAAGATGCCCGCCGAACCGAAGACAGGACGACGATGAGCGAGACCGAACCGAAGAAACGCGGCTTCTTTTCGAGGCTGTTCGGACGCGACGAGGAACCGGCCAAGCCCGCGCCCACGCCGGAGGCGGTGACCGAACAGGCCGTCGAGCCGGTCGAAGAGCCGAAGCCGGACGTTGAAGAGACTGCTCCTCAACCGGTTGCCGAGGCGGAAGCGGCTGCCGTCGAAGCGCCGGCTGCAGAACCTGCCGCGCCGCCCGCTCCCGTCGAAGAAGCTGTGCTTCCGGTCGAGCCCGAGCCGGAACCCGTCGTCGCTGTCGTGCCGCAGCCTGAGCCTGTTGCGATTCCCGAACCGGCTCCCGTACCTGCCCCGCAGCCGAAGCGGAGCTGGTGGCGGCGATTGACCGAGGGGCTGTCGCGGACGTCCTCGGCGCTGACGACGGGGATCACCGACCTCTTTACCAAGCGCAAGCTCGATGCCGGCACGCTGGAGGACCTCGAAGACATCCTGATCCAGGCCGATCTCGGTCTTGCGACCTCGGCGAAGATCGCCAAGGCGGTCGGCGACGGGCGCTACGACAAGCAGATCGATCCGGCCGAGGTGAAGGCGATCCTGGCGCGCGAGGTCGAGACGATCCTCGTGCCGGTGGCGCAGCCGCTGGCGATCGACGCCACGAAAAAGCCGTTCGTGCTGCTGATGGTCGGGGTCAATGGCTCCGGCAAGACCACGACGATCGGCAAGCTCGCGGCGAAATTCCGTGCCGAGGGCAAATCCGTGATGCTCGCGGCCGGTGATACCTTCCGTGCCGCGGCGATTGAGCAATTGCGGGTCTGGGGCGAGCGTACCGGGGCCGAGGTCGTCCATGGCCAGCAGGGCGCCGATGCGGCGGGCCTCGCCTTCGAGGCGCTGCAGAAGGCCAAGGCAAACAATACCGACGTGCTGCTGATCGATACCGCCGGCCGGTTGCAGAACAAGCAAGGTCTGATGGACGAGCTCGCCAAGGTCGTGCGCGTCATCCGCAAGCAGGACCCGAGCGCCCCGCATGCGGCCCTGCTCGTGCTCGACGCCACCGTCGGCCAGAACGCGATCAGCCAGGTCGAGGCCTTCCGCGAGACGGCGGGCGTGACCGGGCTGGTCATGACCAAGCTCGACGGCACGGCGCGCGGCGGCATCCTGGTGGCGCTGGCGGCGCAGTTCGGCCTGCCCGTGCATTTCATCGGCGTCGGCGAGAGCGTCGAGGATCTGGAGCCGTTCTCGGCGCGCGAATTCGCGCGGGCCGTGGCGGGCATGGAATCAGTTTCGGGAGAGGCGGCGTGAGCGAGACGATGCAGCAACCGGCCGAGGCGGCGCAGAAGGGTAAGGCGGTCAATCCGCTGCTCAAGCTCGCGCTGGAATTCGGGCCGCTGGCGATCTTCTTCTTCGCCAATTCCTATGGCGACCGACTGTTCGGCGTGGCCGAGGACCGGCGCATCTTCGTCGCGACCGGCATCTTCATCGCGGCCTCGCTGATCGCGCTGGCGTTGTCGCGGGCGCTGCTCGGCTATCTGCCGCGCATGGCGATCGTGAACGCGATCGTCGTCACCGTCTTCGGCGGGCTGACCCTGGCGCTGGACGACGCCTTCTTCATCAAGGTCAAGCCGACCATCGTGAACGCGCTGTTCGGCTCGGTGCTACTGGGCGGATTGTTCTTCGGGCGTTCGCTGCTTTCGCTGGTGCTGGAGACGGTGCTGCAACTCGACGAGGAGGGCTGGCGCAAGCTGACCTTCCGCTGGGGCCTGTTCTTCTTCGTGCTGGCGGCGATCAATGAGGTGGTCTGGCGCACGCAGACCCAGGATTTCTGGGTCGCCTTCAAGGTCTGGGGCGTAATGCCGCTGACCATGGTCTTCGCGCTGGCGCAGACGCCCCTGATCCTGAAGCACGAGATCAAGCCGGCGAAGACGGAGGAGTAAGTTCGGAAACCTCCGCCGTCATCCCGGGCGGAGCGAAGCGCAGGCCCGGGATCCATTCCGGCGCGTTTCCGATGGAGGTTCAGGCGTGGATCCCGGGTCGGCGCCGCTCACGCAGCTTGTCCGGGATGACGGCGGTGTTGTAGGGTCTCTTGCCATTTGGCAGGATTGCCTCCATTTTATGCCAAATGGAGAGTAATGCCATGACGGGCCTGCTGCGCATCGAGACGGCCCAACGCGATTTCGTCCCCGATCCGATCACGGATGACGAGGCGGCCGCGATGTTCCGCGCCGCGGTCAACCTGTTCCGGCTCTGGCGGATCACCGACGAGGAAGCGGCGGTGCTGATCGATCTGCCGGTCAGGAGCTACCGGCGCTGGAAAGCCGGCGAGATCGGGCGCATCTCGCGCGACGGCAAGGCCCGGCTCTCGAACCTGATGGGCATCCACAAGGCGCTGCGCCTGATCTTCACCGAGCCGCAGCGCGGCTATGACTGGATCAAGCGGGCCAATGCCGATTTCGGCGGCAGATCGGCGCTGGCTGTGATGCTTGGCGGTGAACTCACCGACCTGATGCGGGTGCGGCGCCTGCTCGATGCAGAGCGGGGCGCCTGGTGATCGATCCGGCGAGCCTGCCGGTCACGGAGATCGAATGGCGCGGGGCGGTCAGGATCATCCGCAGCATCTTCCCGCCGATCGACCTGTTCGAGGATATCGCCGATCCCGCCGACTGGCCGCTGCTGATCGCGGCCGAGCAGAAGACCAATCCACGCCTGATGGAGACGATCGGCAATCTCGATCTCGTGCCGGCGGAGCGGCGCGTCTCCGGGTCGGGTGCGAGCTGGCTGATGGCGCCCTTCACCCATGTCAGCCCGGACCGGCCGAGCCGCTTCAGCGATGGCAGCTTCGGCGTGCTCTATGTCGGCGACCGCTTCGAGGTGGCGCTGCTGGAGACGATCCATCACCATGCCCGTTTCATGCTGGCGACGGCCCAGCCGCCGGGCTGGACCTCGCAATTCCGCGAAATCGTGCTGGAGGTCGATGCGGCGCTTCATGACATCCGGCCGCTCGGGGCCGAAGCTGTGCCGGTGCTCGACCCCTTGGACTATGCCGCGAGCCAGGCGCTTGGCATCGGCTTGCGGGCGATAGGGTCGGCCGGCATCGCCTATCCCAGCGTGCGCTGCCCCGGCGGCGAATGTGCCGGTCTGTTCTATCCCGATGGTGCGAGCCATCCCGTGCAGGGGCGGCATCTCGACTATCACTGGAACGGCGAGCGCGTGGACCTCTACCGGGACCGCAGCGCCGGCGAGGTTTTTCCGGATCGTTTGACAAGGCAACCGCGCGTCATTCTCGGGCGGAGCGAAGCGCAGACCCGAGAATCTCTTGCAGGAGATGCTCGGGTCAAGCCCGAGCATGACGGCGATGGCCGATGCTATTTCGGTGCCAGCCGGATCGCGCCGTCCAGGCGGATCGCGGTACCGTTCAGCATGTCGTTCTCGATGATGCCGCGGGCGAGCGCGGCATATTCCGCCGGGCGGCCGAGGCGCGAGGGATGTGGCACCGAGACCGCGAGCGAGGCCTTGGCGTCGTCGGGGAGGCCGGCGAACATCGGCGTCTCGAACAGGCCGGGCATGATCGTGACGATGCGGATGCCGACGCCGGCGAGATCGCGCGCGATCGGCAGGGTCATGCCGACGACGCCGGCCTTGGAGGCGGCATAGGCGGCCTGGCCGATCTGGCCGTCCTCGGCGGCGACCGAGGCGGTGCAGATAATGACGCCGCGGCCGCCATCCTCGGTGACGGGGGCGAGCCCGGCAAGGGCGACCGCCGATTTGGCGATGATGCGGAAGGTGCCGTTCAGGTTGATCGCGACCGCCTTCTCGAAGGTGGCGAGGTCATGCGCGACGAGCTCGCCGGTGTCGCGCTTCTTCGAGACGACCCGGCGGCCGGGCGCGATGCCGGCGCAGTTGACGATGATGCGGGCGACACCGTGGGCGGCCCGCGCCTTGGCTAGCGCCTCATCGACCGAAGCCTCGTTGGTGACGTCGCAGAGGGCGAAGACGCCGCCGATTTCCCTGGCGATCGCTTCGCCGCGCTGGGCATTGAGATCGAGCAGCGCGACTTTGACGCCCTGGCCCGCCAGCATGCGCGCGGTGGCCTCGCCGAGGCCGGAGGCGCCGCCGGTGACGATGGCGGCAAGGGAGGAATCGAGTTTCATGGCGCGTTTCCCGTCAATCCTGTTCTGACAGCCGGTTTAGAGGGCGTTTCGCATGGCTCCAAGCGGGTTTTGCTGAGGACCTCTTGTGCAGGATTGCGCCGGGGCCATCTTTCGACATGGCACTTCGATGGGAAGCGCGCGATCATGGGCGTCATCGAACGCCAAGGAGCAAGACAGGGATGAGCGAGGGGTTCAGCGCAAGCTTCAGCCGCGAGGAGATGGAGGCGATCCGCAAGAGCCTGCGCGACGAAGCGAAGTTCGGCGCAGATTTCATGGCCCGGCTCAAGCGCGTCGCGAAGCGTATTCCGTTTGCGGAAGACCTGCTGGCCGCGTGGTTCTGCGCGCGCGATCCGGCGACGCCGAGGCGCGTGCGGATGACGCTGCTCGCCGCGCTCGGCTATTTCGTGCTGCCGATCGATGCACTGCCGGATATCATGCCGCTGCTCGGCTTCACCGACGATGCGGCGGTGATCGCCGCGGCCATCGCGGCCGTCGCGGGCTCGATCACGGTTGAGCATCGCGAGAGGGCGAAGAAGGCGCTGGCAGAGCTTTGATCCAGCGCGTCATGCTCGGGTCAAGCCCGAGCATCTCGGAAACCAGCACCTTGTCGTCCTGAGATTCTCGGGTCGAAGCTTTGCTTCGCCCGAGAATGACGTGGTGCCGATCTACAGGGTCAGCACGATCTTACCCTTGGCCTTGCGGTTGGCGATCAGCGCATAGGCTTCGGTCCAGCGCTCCAGCGGGATCGTGGCATGGACATGGGCGCGGATGTGGCCGCCCGCCGCCCAGTCCAGCAGGCGTTCCATGTTGCGGCGATGGCCGGCCGGATCGCGCCGCACGAAATCGCCCCAGAACACGCCACGCAAATCGCAACCCTTCAGCAGCAAGAGGTTGAGCGGGATCTTCGGGATTTCGCCGCCGGCGAAGCCGACCACGAGATAGCGCCCCTCCCAGGCCATCGAGCGCAAAGCAGGTTCTGCGAGCTCGCCGCCGACGGTGTCGTAGAGCACGTCGACGCCGCGGCCTTCGGTGAGTTTCTTCAGTTCGGCGCGGATATCGTTGCGGGCATAGTCGATCTCCTCCTGCGCGCCGTGCTCGCTGGCGAGCGCGAGCTTGTCGGGCGAGGAGGCGCAGGCGATGACATGGGCGCCGAGCAGGGCGCCGATCTCGACGGCCGCAAGTCCTGCGCCGCCGGAAGCGCCAAGGACCGCGAGCGTCTCGCCAGCCTTGAGGCCTGCACGCTGGATCAGCCCGTGCATCGCGGTGCCATAGGTGACGAAAAGACCGGCGGCCTGCGCATCGTCGAGCCGCTCAGGAATGCGGATGAGCTGGTCGGCGGAAACCGCGACCTTCTCGCGCGCCGCGCCATAGCCCAGCCAGGCCGCGACGCGCTCGCCGATCTGCCAGCCCGACACGCCCTCGCCGATGGCGGCGATGGTGCCGGCGCATTCGGCCGAGGGCGAGAAGGGGAAGGCGGGTCTGGTCTGGTAGCGGCCCTGGATGATCAGCGTGTCGAAGAAATTGAGGGCGGCGGCCCTCACCGCGACGACGACCTCGCCGGGTCCCGGCTGCGGATCGGGCAGGTCGCGGATCGTCAGGTCCTCGGCCGAGCCGGAATGGTCGCAAAGCAGGGCCTTCATCGTCGATTTGCCTTCGTCATGTTCGCTTCCGAACTGTGGCATGGCCGGCGGTGGCACGGAACCGCCCTGCCGCCATTCGCATTTTCGCCAGGATCGTGACACTCTATGCCGCCGTCCCGCGTGAGCGCGCCTGATCAGCAGGTGGTAAACGCGGTATTAAGATTTTTAGTGACTGATGGCGGTCCATGATCAGCTCGTTCCTCCGCATCCGCGACGCCGCTCCTTCCCCTCTTGCTCTCGCGCCCGGCTTCGTCGCCGCCATCCTCGGCGTGGCCACGCTGCCGGCCGAGGCCGCGCCCGCCAAGCCTAAGCCAGCCGCGACCGCTGCCGCGAGCTCCGGACAGGGCCAGGCCATGCTGCTGGAGAGCGCCGGCAAATGGCAGGCCTTCTCGTCGCAGCAGGGCCGCTCCAAGGTCTGCTACGCCCTGTCCAAGGCGGAGACGCGCATGCCGGCCAACCTGAAGGACGTCGACGGGCTGCTCTTCGTCTCCAGCCGTCCCGGTGAAGGCGTGCGCAACGAGATCAGCTTCGTGATGAATTTCGATCTCAAGGAAGGGGTCGAGCATCAGGCGATCATCGGCAGCGAGCGTTTCGCGCTAGTCGCGAAGGGCAAGAACATGTGGCTGAAGAATCCAGCCGAGGAACCGCGCATGCTCGATTCGCTGCGCCGCGGCTCCAGCCTTGAGGTCAAGGGCACCTCGAAGCGCGGCAACCCGACCAGCGACAAATATTCGCTCGCCGGCATCAGCCAGATCGTGAAGCGGGCCGAGGACGCCTGCAAGTAGGGCGGAACGACCCTCACCGCGTCATGGTCGGGCTTGTCCCGACCATCCACGTCTCCGCTTGTCGAAGGCCGTGTTCAAGACGTGGATGCTCGCCACAAGGGCGAGCATGACGGCGAGGTCATGCGGGCCTTCGCCAGCCTTGGCTTCGCCGATTTCGTAAATGGGCTTTTCGTGCTATGAGGCGCGCAAATCCGGGCCGATAGCGGCCTGCCCAAGCTGAGCTCCGATGACCGCATCCGTTCCCGCTACCGCCGCTCCGGCGGCCGAACCCGTTTTGCGACGCCCCTCGCTGGTCGGGCGCACCCGCGCCGGCCTCACCGAGGCGCTGGCCGAGATCGGCGTGCCCGAAAAGGAACGGCGCATGCGCGTCGGCCAGCTCTGGAACTGGATCTATCATTACGGCGTGCGCGAATTCGACGCGATGACGACGATCGGCAAGGGGCTGCGCGGGCAGCTCGCCGCGCATTTCTCGCTCGACCTGCCGACCGTCACGGCCGAGCAGGTCTCGACCGACGGCACCCGCAAATGGCTGATGCGCATGCCCTCGACCGGCCCGCATGATCGCGGCGCCGAGATCGAATGCGTCTATATCCCCGAGGTCGATCGCGGCACGCTCTGCGTCTCCAGCCAGGTCGGCTGCACGCTGACCTGCACCTTCTGCCATACCGGCACGCAGCGCCTGGTGCGCAATCTCAAGACCGAGGAGATCGTCGCCCAGCTCATGGTCGCGCGCGACCGGCTCGGCGATTTCCCGAACCGCAAGGCGCCGGACGGCGCCTTCGTGCCGAATGACGGCGGGCGCTTCGTCTCGAACATCGTCTTCATGGGCATGGGCGAGCCGCTCTACAATTTCGACGGCGTGCGCGACGCGATCGGCGTGATCACCGACGATCAGGGCCTGTCGCTCGGGCGCCGGCGCATTACGGTCTCGACCTCGGGCGTGGTGCCGCAGATCGGCCCGCTCGGCGACGAGATGGGCACGATGCTGGCGATCTCGCTGCATGCGGTGCGCGACGACCTGCGCAACGAGCTGGTGCCGCTCAACAAGAAATATCCGATCAAGGACCTGCTCGAGGCCTGCCGGAACTATCCCGGCCTGTCGAATGCGAAACGGATCACGTTTGAGTATGTCATGCTCAAGGGCGTGAACGATTCCGATGCCGAGGCGCGCGAGCTGGTGCGCCTGCTCAAGGGCATCCCGGCCAAGATCAACCTGATCCCGTTCAATCCCTGGCCCGGCACCAAATACGAGTGCTCGGACTGGGGCCGGATCGAGCGCTTCTCCGAGATCGTCTTCCGCGCCGGCTATGCCTCGCCGGTGCGCACGCCGCGCGGGCGCGACATCCTCGCCGCCTGCGGCCAGCTCAAGAGCGAGACGGAAAAGCTTTCGGCTCGCGCCCGCCTGATGCTGGACGAGGCTCAGGCTGCGGCTCCCGCGGTTGCGGCGGAATAAGCCTTGCTGCGCTGGATTCTGCTGATCCCGTTCGCCTGCCTCGTCGCGATGGGTGCGGGCGTGTTCTTTCTGGGTATGGCGAGCTTCGCTTCGCCCGCCGTGGCCATGCTGATCGGCGGTGGCATCGAGCGCCTCATCGATATCCTGTTCGGGCTCGCCGAGAGCGGTGCCGATCCGGCACCGGCCGCGCAGGCGGCCTTCGCCCTGATCGGCAGGCTCGGCATGGCGATCATCGTGGCGCCGGTGGTGCTGGTCGCGGTCGGCTCCGAACTCTTCCGCCTGCGCAGCGGCCTGCTTCAGAGCGGTTTCACCGGTCTGTTGGCCGCGCTGCTGCCGCTTGCGATGCTGCGGCTGTCGCGCGCGCCGAGCCCGGCCGAGCTCCAGATCATCTCCGGCCTCTTCCTGGTCGGCGCGGCGACGGGCTTCGTCTACTGGCTGATCGCCGGGCGCCGCGCCGGCGGCGAGCGCCCGGCGCAGCCTTGACCTTCACGCGTCATTCTCGGGCGAAGCGAAGCGCCGACCCGAGAATCTCAGGTAGGAAAAGACGTGGAACCTCCTTCGAGATGAGATGCTCGGGCCAAGCCCGAGCATGACGGCGTTTCATGCCGCTCAATCCCCGATCGCCACACCCTCTCTCCGGCCGTCTGCGCCGCCCAGATAGCCTTCCGGCGTCTTGACGATGGCCTGCGTGCCCGAGGTCATTTCCAGCAGGCGGACCTCGTGGCCCTTCGCTTCCAGCGCGGCCTTCCAGGCTTCGGCCTCGGTGCCCTTCTCCAGCTCGGTCGGGCCGTTGCGGCTGCCGAAATTGCCGAAATCAACCGCCTGTTGCGGGTCCATCTTCCAGTCGAGCAGCGCGACCAGCGTCTTGGCGACATAACCGATGATCTGGCTGCCGCCGGGCGAGCCGACCACGCCATAAAGCCGGCCGAAGGCATCGAAGACGAGCGTCGGGGTCATGGAGGAGCGTGGGCGCTTGCCGGGCTCGACGCGGTTGGCGACAGGCTTGCCGTCCTCCTCCGGCGCGAAGTTGAAATCGGTCAGCTCGTTGTTGAGCAGGAAGCCGCCCTTCGTCATCAGGCGCGAGCCGAAGCCATCCTCGATCGTCGTGGTCATGGCGATGGCGTTGCCGTCCGCATCGACAACGGAGATATGGCTGGTGCCGTTCTCGATACCGTCGGAGGGGGCGAGGAGCTGTGCGCGCCGATGCGGCGGGTTGCCCGGCTTGGCGCGGCCCATCGAGCGCTCTGGGCTGACGAGGCCGGCCCGCGAGCGAATATAGCCGCGGTCGATCAGGCCGCGCACGGGCACGCTGATGAAGGCGGGATCGGCGAGATAGAGCGCGCGATCGGCAAAGGCGAGCCGGCCGGCCTCGGTGAACCAGTGCGCGGCCTCGGCGCCCGGCCCCATGCGGCGCAGGTCCTGAGCTTCGAGGATGCCGAGCATCTGCTGGAGTGCGACGGCGCCCGAACTCGGCGGGCCCATGCCGCAAAGGCGCCAGATGCGATAAGCGCCGCAGACCGCCTCGCGCTCCTCGACCTTGTAGGCGGCGAGATCGGCTAGGGTGATGTCGCCGGGATTGGTCGGGTGACCGGTAACCGTCGTGACGATGTCCTCGGCTATCGCGCCCTTGTAGAAGGCTTCCGAGCCCTGCGCTGCCACAGCCCGCAGCGTTGCTGCGAAGGCTGGGTTCTTCAGGACGGTACCAACGGCCTTGGGCTTGCCGTCCGGCTCGTAGAAATAGGCGGCGGCCAGCGCGCTCTTCGGCAGGTCCTTCTCTCCGGCGAGCAGGCCGTTCAGGCGCGGCGAGATCGCGAAGCCCTCCTCCGCCAGCTTCAGCGCCGGTGCGACGACATCCGCCCAGGGCAGCTTGCCCCAGCGGCGATGCGCCTCCTCCAGCAGCTTCAGCGTGCCGGGCACGCCGACCGAGCGGCCGCCGATCACGGCCTCGCGGAAGGGCATCGGCTTGCCGTCCTTCATGAAGCGGTCGGGCCTGGCGGCGGCCGGTGCGACCTCGCGGCCGTCGAGCGTCGTCACCTTGCGGCCGGCCTCGTCCCAATGGACGAAGAAGGCGCCGCCGCCGATGCCGGAGCTTTGGGGTTCGACCAGATTGAGCACGAGCTGGATGGCGATGGCGGCGTCGGTGGCGCTGCCGCCGGCGCGCAGGATGTCGCGCCCGGCCGTCGCGGCCAGCGGATTGGCGGCGGCGACCATGAAGCGCTGCGCCGTTCCGAGCGTCTTGGCGGCCCGCCCGGTCGCGGCCTCCGGGGCGGGGGCTTGCGGCTGGGCGATGGCAACCTGGGTGGCCAACAGGGCGGATGACAGGGACAGGAAGAGAGACAGGCGCATGGGCGAAGCTCCGGTGAGGAGCGCAGGATAGGCTATTCGTCGCGGCCTGACAGCTTGGATGGATGGGCGCTGGCGGCTAAAGTCCGAATCGCTTGTTCTGACGTTGCCAAAAGGGGTTTTCGGCATGTCGTTTTCGACCCAACTTCGCCGGCCGCTGACCTGGCTCGTCCTCGGCATGCTCGGAATCGCGCTCGCCGGCTGCGGCTACAACAACGTGCCGACGCTGGAGGAAAAGGCGAAGGCTGCCTGGTCCGAGGTGCAGAACCAGTATCAGCGCCGCGCCGACCTGATTCCGAATCTGGTCGAGACGGTGAAGGGCTATGCCGCGCAGGAGCGCGAAGTGCTGACGGCCGTGGTCGAAGCCCGTGCCAAGGCGAGCCAGGTCAAGGTCGATGCCTCGACGATCAACGATCCCGCGAAGTTCAAGGAATACCAGGACGCGCAGAACCAGCTTACCGGCGCGCTCGGGCGGCTGCTCGTCACGGTCGAGCGTTATCCCGAACTCAAGTCCAACCAGAACTTCCTCGCCCTGCAGTCGCAGCTCGAAGGCACCGAGAACCGCGTCGCGGTGGCCCGGCGCGACTACATCCAGGCCGTGCAGGCCTTCAACACCGAGATCCGCACCTTCCCGGGCGTGATCTGGGCGAAGCTGTTCTGGGGCGCCAAGCCGATGGAGACCTTCACGGCGACCGCTGGCGCCGAGCGGCCGCCGGCGGTGAAGTTCTGAGGTTGTGACGACCTTGCCGGAAGAGGCGCGGGGAACCCCTCTCCCGGGTGGGAGAGGGGTTCTGCGTTGCGTTTCCGCATTCTTCCTCTTTTTGTTTTGCGCGTTCTCCGCCTTCGCCGCCGAGCCGACCTATCCGACATTGACCGGGCGGGTCGTCGATGGCGCCAATCTGCTCGCGCCCGATATCCGGCAGAAGCTCAAGGACAAGCTCAAGGCGCATGAGGACAAGACCTCCGATCAGGTCGTGGTCGCGACCGTGCCCTCGCTGCAGGATGTCACGATCGAGGATTTCGCCAACGGACTCTTCCGGCACTGGCAGCTCGGCCAGAAGGCGAAGAACAACGGCGCCCTGCTGATCGTCGCGCCGAAGGAGCGCAAGGTCCGCATCGAGGTCGGCTATGGGCTGGAAGGCGCGCTCACCGATGCGCTCTCCAAGGTCATCATCACCACGGCGATCGCGCCCAAGTTCAAGACCGGCGATTTCGCCGGGGGGATCGAGGCCGGAGTCGACGCCATCCTGACGATCCTCGCGGGCGATGCCGAGGAATGGCAGCGGCGCGCCGAGGTGCGCTCGGACGAGAGCACGCTGGGCGAGGACATCGCCGTCGTCATCGCGATGATCTTCATCTTCCTGTTCGTCGTCGCCTTCCTGCGCGGCCTGAGCCGGCAGGGCGGCGTGCGCCGTCACCGGCTGCGCAACGGGCAATGGGTGACGCTGCCGCAGAGCACGGGCTGGAGCACCGGTTCGGGTTCCAGCTCGGGCTGGAGCGGCGGTGGAGGAGGCTGGAGCTCGGGCGGCGGCGGGTTTTCAGGTGGCGGCGGCTCCTCCGGCGGCGGCGGGGCTTCGGGAGACTGGTGATGGATGCAGCCGACAGGGATGCGATCGCGGAAGCCGTGCGCCGGGCCGAACTGCAGACGGCCGGCGAGATCGTCGTGGTGATCGATCGGGCGGCGTCGAGCTATCGCAACGTCCCGGTGATGATGGCGCTGACGCTCGCGCTGTTCGTGCCCTGGCCGCTGCTCTGGCTGACGGTGATGAGCGCGCAGCGGATTTTCCTGATTCAGCTCATCTGTGCGGCGGGCCTGCTGGCGAGCCTGCTCTGGTACGGCCGGGGCGGGCGTTTCGTACCCGGATTCGTCAAGCGCCGGCGTGCGCATGACGTGGCGCTGCGGGAGTTCACGGCGCGCGGCCTGACCCGGACGAAGGGCCGCACCGGCGTGCTGCTCTATATTGCCCTGCAGGAGCGCTATGCCGAGATCCTTGCCGATACCGGCATCGACGGGCTGGTCGAGAAGGATACCTGGCGCGGCATCATCGAGCCGCTGCTCTCCGCTGCGCGGGAGGACCGCCTGACCGAAGGTCTGATCGCCGCCGTGGGTTCGGTCGGGACCGTGCTGGGGCAGCATGTGCCGCCCGTGCCCGGCGATGTCGACGAGCTCTCGAACAAGGTGATCCTGCTTTGACCTGACTCGCAGGCTCAGCGCTTCGCCATCCCCTTGGCGGCGGCGAGGATCGCTCCGGGCATCACATGGCCGTATTTGCCGGGGCGCTCGGCCTGGACGATCACGACATAGCCGTCGGCCTCCGGCGCCTGGGTTGCCGAAAGCGGCGCGGTGACCGTCGCTTCCTTGCCGGTCCAGTCGCCGACGCGAACCATGCCGCGCACGACATTGGCATAGGCGAGCGTGCGGCCCTGGTTCTCGCCGCGCGTCACCGGTACCGCCGCCTGATGCGTGGTCGGCAGGATCCAGATCCCGGCCGTCACGTCGCCCTCGCCGCCGGTCGGGGCGACCCTGATCTGGAGAGCGCCGTTCTCCTCCTTCAAGGCGATGCGAGCAGCGAAGCCGGTCGTCGCGAACTGGTTCACCGCCTTCTCGATTTCGCCGCGCTCGGAGCCGATCGCATGGGCTGCGCCGTTGATCACGACCTGCGGGGTGTAGACCTGCCCGTCGCCGCGGGCCTTGGCGTAGAATTTCTGGCGCCGGGCGAAGGAATCCTTCCCGAGCGTGTCCTTCCAACCGAGATAGTCCCAATAGGTCACCGGCAGGGTGAGCGCGATCAGCTCGGGGTCCCTGGCGAGCTCGACGACGAGCGCATCGGCCGGCGGGCAGGATGAACAGCCCTGGCTGGTGAAGAGCTCGATCACCGCCTTGGGCGCCTTCGCCGGCGTCTGCGCCTGTGCGGCCGCCATGCCGAGGGCAAAGACGGCGATGGTCGCTGCGAGATGGCGCGGGCGCGGGAACATGATCGGGACTCTGCGGACGACTTCTTTTCCGGAGGTTACCAAAGCCCGCAATTCACTCGCGAGGGAAATCACGTTGCCTTGAAAACGGGCACGGTCGCGCTGGCGTGATCGAAAGCCTCGCGCGCCGCGGCGGAGATCATGTTGGGCCGCCAGCGGCGATGCATCCAGAGCCATTGCTCGGGATATTCGCGCACCCAGCCTTCGACGACGACCGTCATCATCGCCATCGCACCCTGCACGTCGATCTCGCCATTGGCGTCGCGCGGCAGGTCGAGCGGCGGCGTCAGCTCCAGCCGGAAGCGGTGGTTCGGCAGGCGGATGACGCGCACGCCATGGACCGGGCATTCGAAGCGCCGGGCGAATTTGGCCATGATCGGATTGGTCAGCGCCGGACGGCCGAAGAAGGGCACGACGACGCCACGGGTGAAATGCTGGTCGATCAGCATGCCCAGATGGCCGCCATTTTCCAGCACACCCTGCATGGCGAAGGCCGCGCCTTGCTTCGCGGCGGCCAGACCGCCCATCGCGCCGGAGCGGATCTCATGCACGACGGCGGCGATCGCGGGATCGTTGGGGGCCCGGAAGACCGCGGTGGTCTCGAGATCGTAGGTCTGCGCGCAGATCGCCGGCAGTTCCCAGTTGGCGAGATGGGTCGAGAAGATCAGGCCGGGCTTGTCGTCGTCCTTGAGCGCGATGAAATGCTCGATGCCCTTGACCTCGACGCGCGAGGGCTTGTCGGGGTTGTGGTAGTCGTAGTCGAAGAGCGCCTTCAGATTGGCGTACTCGCCGGCGACGCGGCCGAGATTCTCCCAGGCGCCGCGTGCGATACGCCTGACCTCGGCCTCGTCCTTCTCGGGGAAGGCGGCGCGGATATTGGCGAGCGCGACGCGATTGACCGGGATCAGCGGGCTTGCGGTCCGCAGCAGCCAGCCGCCGAGATCGCTGGCACGCTCGGGGCCGAGCATGCGCAGGAACGCGAACAGGGTGCGGATCACGCCGATCATCACCGCGGCGCCGGCGCGCGCGGCGATAGCCTTCAATCGTCTCAAGGTCGGTCCTACCTGAAACGCCCGTGCCGAGAGCAAGACCGGGCCTCAAAGGCGCGATCTGAGGCAGGAACGCGCCCGCGTCAAGTCTTTGACGGGAAACAGGTCCCGATCAGAAGGCGATAACGACCTTGCCGAAGACCTTGCGGCCTTCAATCCGGGCGAGGCCCTTTTCGAATTCAGCCAGCGGGAAGACCGAATCGATCACCGGCTTCATGCCCCCGGCCATCTTCTCGAGCGACTGGGCGATGTTCTCGATCCGGCAGCCGAAGGAGCCGGTGATGCGGTATTGCTGCTGGAAGAGCTGCATCAGGTTGATCGTCGCCGAGGGGCCGGAGGTGGCGCCGCAGGTTACGAGCCGGCCGCCGCGCTTCAGGCAGAGCAGCGAGCCGTTCCAGGTGTCGGCACCGACATGCTCGAACACGACATCGACGCCCTTGCGGCCGGTCAGCTTGCGGACGACACCCTCGAAACGATCCTCGCGATAGTTGATGACGTGGTCGGCACCGAGCGCCTTGGCCTTGGCGCCCTTCTCGTCGTCGCCGACGGTCGTGTAGACCGTGCAGCCGATCGCCTTGGCCATCAGGATCGCGGCCGTGCCGATGCCGGAGCCGCCGGCATGGACCAGCACGGATTCACCCGGCTCAAGCCGAGCATTGTCGAAGAGCATGTGCTGGACCGTGCCGAAGCCGATCGGCGCGCAGGCGGCGTCCTCGAAGGAGACGCCTTTCGGCGCTTTGATGGTGAGGCGCGCCGGGCGGTTCAGCAATTCGCGGGCGAAGCCGTCGATATGGAAGCCCATGATGCCGGCGACGTTCTCGCAGAGATTGTCGCGACCCTCGCGGCAGGCCTTGCACTGGCCGCAGGTATCGGCGCCATAGGCGGTGACGGTATCGCCCGGTGCGAAGCCGGTCACGCCCTCGCCGACGCAGACGATCTCGCCGGCCGCTTCGACGCCCGCCGCCTGCGGCATCTTGCGCTTGGCGAAGGCCATGCCGCGGAAGCCCCAGAGGTCGAGATAGTTCAGACCGACCGCCTTGATGCGGATCTGCACCTCGCCGGGAGCGGGCGGCGGCGGCGGCTCGATCTCCTCGAGACGGAGGTCACGGTCGCCATGAAGCTGGAGGGAACGCATGAGGGGATCGGTCTTTCAGAGCGTATCCGGCCATTGCCGGGAGGTATGGAAAACAGCGAGAATTTCGACACGGCCATCGCGGACGCGGTAAGGCATGATATAGTTCGTGCCGGAGACCACGAGTTCGCGCGTTTCCTCGACACGGCCTGGCCTGCCTATGGCGGGGTAATCGCCTAGCGCCTTGGCGGAAAGCCGGAGCTTTCGGGCCAGGGCAAGCGCCGCAGCCGGATTGAAATCAGCGACATGATGGCCAATCTCGCGTAAATCGTCTTTCGCGCGAGGCGTCCAGATCAGCTTCATCGAGCGGCGTCAATCCGCGCTTGCAGCTCCGCCTCGATGGCATCCAGCTCCTCTTCGGTCGCAAACTCACCACGATCGGCCTGGGCAATGCCTTCCTTAATTTTGGCGATTTGCCAAGCGTTCAGCTCGACATAGTCCTGGATCGCCTTTGCCGCGATCCAGTTGCGCGAGCGGTCGGTGTCGGCGGCCAGCGCGTCTAGCTTGGCCAGCATCTCGTCGTCGAGGCGGATGGTGAAGGCTGCCGTCATGTCGGTTCACTCCGGTTCGAGATGAACCATAGCACGAATGGCAGTCCGGTCGAACTCAGCGATGCACGCCGAGCTGGGCGGTCAGGCCACCGTCGATCGGCAGCACGGTTCCGCTGATATAGGCGGCGGGCTCGCTCATCAGGAAGGCGGCGAGGCCCGCGACCTCCTCCGGCCTGGCGAAGCGGCCGGCCGGGATCTGCGCTTGCATCTTGTCGCGATAGGCGGCGTAGGGCGCCATCATGTCGGTATCGACGAATCCGGGCGCGATCACGTTGACGGTGACGCCGCGCTTGCCGGTCTCGACGGCCAGCGTCTTGGCATAGGAGATCAGCGCGCCCTTGGACGCCGCATAGGCGGCGTTGCCGGGATTGCCACGAAGCGCCGCGACCGAGCCGATCGCGACGATGCGGCCGCCACGGGCACGGATCATGTTACGCATCAGGCTCTTGGCCAGGCGGGTGAAGGCCCAGAAATTGACCTGCATCGCCGCTTCCGCCTTGTCCTGCGCCATCATCGCGGCGAGCGAATCGTAGGGCTGCCCGGCATTGTGGACGAGACCGAAATAGCTCTCGCCCTCGCGCGCCTCGCAGAATGCTTCAAGGGCATCCTTGTCGGAGAGGTCGAGCGGCAGAGCGATGACCGCGCGGCCGGGATGGCTCGCGGCGATCTCCTGCGCCAGCGCCTTCGCCTGGTCGGCGGAGGAGCGGAAGGTGAAGTCGACATCGTGGCCGGCGGCTGCGAGCGCGCGCACGATCGCGGCGCCGACGCCCTTCGCGCCGCCGGTAACGAGAATCTTGGTCATGCAGCCTCCGGGGGCGCCGTCAGCACGAGGCAGGTGTTCTGGCCGCCGAAGCCGAAGGAGTTGGAGATTACCGTCCGGACCTTCGCCTTGCGGGCCGTGTTCGGCACGACGTCGAGCGCGATGGCCGGGTCGGGGTTCACATAGTTGATCGTGGGCGGGATCGTGCCGTTGGCGATGGTCATGAAGGAGATCACCGCCTCGACCGCGCCGGCCGCCGTCAGCGTGTGGCCGATCATCGACTTGTTCGAGGAAATCGGCAGCTTGGCCATGCGCTCGCCGAAGACGGCGGCGCAGCTCATCGCCTCCATCTTGTCGTTCTCGGGCGTCGAGGTGCCGTGGGCGTTGATGTAGTCGACATCGTCGGGCGTCAGGCCGGCATCGGCCAGCGCGTCCTGCATGGCGAGGATCGCGGGCTTGCCGTCCGGGCTGGAGCGTGTCCGGTGAAAGCCGTCGCCGCGCTCGCCGCAGCCGGCGACGATGCCGAGAATGGTCGCGCCGCGCGCCAGCGCGTGGTCGTAATCCTCCAGCACCAGCGCGCCCGCGCCCTCGCCCATGACGAAGCCGTCGCGGTTCTTGGAGAACGGCTTGGCCGCGCCTTCCGGCGGATCGTTCTGGGTCGAGAGGGCCGAGAGCAGCGAGAAGCGAATCAGCGCCTCCGCGTGGATCGAGCCGTCGGTGCCGATGCAGAGAGCGGCCTGGGTATCGCCCCTTCTGATCGCCTCGACGCCCATCTGGATCGCGGTCGCGCCGGAGGAGCAGGCGGTCGAGAGCGAGATCGGCGAGCCTTTGGTGCCGAACCGGTCGGCGATATGGTCGGCGACGCCGCCGAAGACGAAGAGCTCGTGCATCGCCCGGAATTTCCCGGTGGCGGCGGTGCGCAGCAGGCCGTCGTAATCCGCTTCGCCGGAGGTGGCCTGGGCCATCTCCTGCTTCTGCGGCCATTCCATTTCGACGGGCGGGACGGCCATGAAGAGCTCGCCGGGGAAATCGCCGGCCGAGCCGATGCCGCTTTGGCCGACAGCCTCCTCGGCCGCGAGCGTCGCGAGTTTCTCGGAGAGCTGAGGCGCGGTGAATGGGCCGTCGAACAGGAAATCGACGGTGCCGCCGATGCTGGTCTTCAGGCCCTCGGTCGGGAAGCGGTCGATGCGGTGGATGCCGGATTTCCCAGCGGTCAGGGCCTGCCAGTTGGTCTCCTTGCCCTGGCCGAGCGAGGTGACGACGCCCAGGCCGGTGACGGCGACGAGCGGACGGCCCTTGGCGTCGCGATGCGTGCTCATGGCTTCAACCTCACGATTGAACGAGATGCGCGGCGCCCTCGCCACGCCAGTGACCGGCGCCGGTGACGATCGCTTCCCCGGCCTGCCCGGCTGACAGGGCGATTGCCGCCAGCGCCACCGAAACCGGGAAGGCAGCCTCGACGCCGTGGCCGACGAGATCGCCGGTCGCGATGCGTTTGGCGGAAGGCGCTGCCGCGGCGATGGCGGCTGCTTCCTCGCCGGTAATGCCGGCGCAGCCGGTCGCGGCGGAGATGGCGAGCGCGTCGCTGCCGATCGGACCGAAGCCGCCGAGCAGCGTCGTCAGGGCCGCCTGGACGGTGCCGGCCTCGCGGCGGCTGCGGGCGGCCCCAGTGTGGCTCAGCTTCGCATAGGCCTTGGCGCCGCGGGCGGCGGCACGCTCGGCCGATTCCAGCACGAGGAAGGCACCGGCGCTGCCGGTGATCAGGCCGGGCGCATTCCCGCGCGCGAAGACCGGCTGGAAATCGTCGCGATGCAGATAGCCACCGAGCTCGAAGAGCAGCAGCATGTCGCGGCGCTCGGCATTATAGGCGCCGCCGACCAGCATCAGGTCGGACTGGCCCGAGGCGATGCGGGCATGAGCGGTGCGGATCGCGTCGACGCCGGCCTGCTCCTCGCCCATGAAGGTGCGGGACGGACCGGTGACGCCGTGGACGATGGCGATATTGCCGGCGAGCAGGTTGGAAAGCTGGGCGAGGAAGAGCGTCGGCCTGAGATCGCCCATCAGGCGCTCGTTGAGGAAGGCGCCGGGCTCATTGGCGCCGCGCAGGCCTTCGAGGATGGCGGCATCGACGGCATGGTCGCGCTCGCCGCCGCCGGCCGCGACGATGACCTGCAGGGCGCTCTTGGCCTCGGCATCGTCCTTCAGCCCGGCGGAATCGAGCGCGAGGCCGGCGGCGTAGACGCCGAGGCGCTGCCAGGGCTCCATCTGGCGCTGGTCGGATTTCTTCGGGATCTGCCGGTCGAGCTCCAAGGGCGCCAGCGGGTGGAGCGGATAGGGCTTGAAGCTCTCGGTATCGACGACCGGTGGGCCGCCGGCGGCGAGCGCGGCGGCATGGGCTTCGACGCCTTCGCCGAGGCTGGAGGCGATGCCGATGCCGGAGATGACCACGTCGCGGCGGTTCATGGGGCAGGCTCCGGCGTCAGGCCGATCGCTTCGATGCGGCTTAGCATCAGCGCGCGCATATCGGCGGGGAAAGGCATCAGGCGGAAGCGCAGTTCGGCATCGCAGATCGGCTTGCCCTCGCTGGTCAGCTTCACCTTGGTCGCGGCGTAGCCGGAGCCCTCGATCACCAGCTCGGCGCTCGCTTCCAGCTCGGTGCGGGGCTCGACGAAGGTGCGGAAGCGCGCCTTGTCGACCGTCATCAGGAACGGCATCTGCGAGAGGCCGTTGAGGCCGAGCAGGAGATAGCCCGAGGCTTGCGCCATCGTCTCGGTCAGGAGCACGCCGGGCACCAGCGGGTGGCCGGGGAAGTGGCCCTCGAAGACCGGGCTCTCGGCGGGGACGGTGGAGCGCGTCACGATGCGCTTCTGCGACGGATCGAAGGTCACGACCCTGTCGATCATGTCGAAATATTCGAGGCGCATGCGATCCTTGATGTGATGAGCGCCAGAACGGCGCAAGGCCGCGACACGGATCGGTCGATCCGCGCAACGGCCCCTATGCTCTATCGGGAGCCGCGCGCCGGCTCAAGCCCGGCGGCGGCGGAAGGCTGTTACGCCTTCTTGGCGGCGACGAGGTCGTCGATGCGCTTGCAGAGGTTCTCCAGCACGAAGTACTGCTCGGCCGGGGCCTTGCCCTCGTTGACTTCCTGCGTCCACTGCTCGAGCGGCAGCTTGATGCCGAAGGCCTTGTCGATCGCGAAGGCGATGTCGAGGAAGGCCAGGGAATCGATGCCGAGATCTTCGATCGCGTGGCTCTGCGGGGTGATCTTCTCCCGCGGAATATCGCAGGTCTCGGAAATGATGCCGGCGACCGTCTCGAACGTGGCGGACATGCTGCGGGTGCTCCCGTCTGGTATCGGTGATGGCGGACGACATCCGAGCGCGGGATATCGCCCTGCGCCTGCCCCAAGTCGCCACCGAGGATGACTGAACCGCCCCCTTACACTGCGGCGGGCGCGAGGACAACCGGGAGGCGTCCCCCATGCGTCATGGCCGGCTTGCGCCGGCCATAAGCTGTCTTGTCGCTGCTCTCTGGCTCAGGCGGCGAGGCCGCGCAGCACGTAATGCAGGATGCCGGCGTTCTTGAAGTAGTCGATTTCGTCCAGCGTATCGATGCGGCAGAGGATCGGTACCTTCTTCACCGAGCCGTCGGCATAGGTGATCTCGGCTTCCATCATCTGGCGCGGCTTGACGTTGGCGAGGCCGTGGATGGTGACCATCTCGTCGCCCTTCAGGTCGAGCGAGGCCCAGCTCGTGCCCTCCTGCAGGGTGAAGGGAACGACGCCCATGCCGACCAGGTTCGAGCGGTGGATGCGCTCGAAGCTCTGGGCGATGACCGCCTTGACGCCGAGGAGGTTCGTGCCCTTGGCCGCCCAGTCGCGCGAGGAGCCGTTGCCATATTCGACGCCGGCGAAGATCACCAGCGGCACCTTCTCCGCCTGGTACTTCATCGCCGCGTCGTAGATCGGCAGCTCTTCCTTCGTCGGGTAGTGGATGGTGTAGCCGCCCTCGCGGCCGTTCGGGCCGAGCATGTGGTTGCGGATGCGGATATTGGCGAAGGTGCCCCGCATCATCACCTCATGGTTGCCGCGGCGCGTGCCGTACTGGTTGAAGTCGGCCACCGCGACGCCATGCTCGGTCAGGTACGAGCCGGCCGGAGAGGCTGCCTTGATCGAACCGGCCGGGGAGATGTGATCGGTGGTGATCTTGTCGCCGAACAGGCCGAGGATGCGGGCACCCTTGATGTCGCCGATCGCGGCCGGCTTCTTGCCCATGCCCTGGAAATAGGGCGGGTTCTGCACATAGGTCGAATCGTCGTCCCAGGCATAGGTCTCGCTCCTGGGGGCGTCGACCGCCTGCCAATGCGCGTCGCCCCTGAAGACGTCGGCGTATTTCTCCTCGAACATCGCGCGGGTGACGTTCTCACGGATGAAGCTCTGGATCTCCTTGTTGGAGGGCCAGATGTCCCTGAGATAGACGTCCCTGCCGTCCGAGCCCTGGCCGAGCGGCTGCGTCGTCAGGTCCATCTGGACCGAGCCCGCGAGCGCATAGGCGATGACCAGCGGCGGCGAAGCGAGGTAGTTCGCCTGCACGTCCGGCGAGACGCGGCCTTCGAAGTTGCGGTTGCCGGAGATGACGGCGCCCGCGATCAGGCCCTTCTCGTTGATCGTCTTCGAGATCGGCGCCGGCAGCGGGCCGGAATTGCCGATGCAGGTGGTGCAGCCGAAGCCGACAAGGTTGAAGCCGAGCTTGTCGAGATCGGTCTGGAGGCCGGACTTGGCGAGGTACTCGGCGACGACCTGCGAGCCGGGGGCCAGCGAGGTCTTCACCCAGGGCTTGACCTTGAGGCCCTTGGCGACCGCGTTGCGGGCGAGCAGGCCCGCCGCCATCAGCACCGAGGGGTTTGAGGTGTTGGTGCAGGAGGTGATGGCGGCGATAACGACGTCGCCGTGCCCGAGGTCGAAGTCTTCACCCTCGACCTGGACGCGGCGCGCAATCTCGGCGCCCTTCTTGTAATCGGTGTCCATGGCGGCGGCGAAGCCGGCCTTGACGGCCGAGAGATCGACGCGGCCTTCCGGACGCTTCGGGCCGGCCATCGAGGGCTGGACCGAGGAGAGATCGAGCTCGAGCGTGTCGGTGAAGACCGGATCGGGCGTCTCGCGGGTCGCGAACAGGCCCTGAGCCTTGCTGTAGGCCTCGACCAGCGCGATGCGGTCCGCCTTGCGGCCGGTGGTGGTGAGATAGTCCAGCGTCTCGGCATCGACCGGGAAGAAGCCACAGGTCGCGCCGTATTCCGGGCCCATGTTGGCGATGGTCGCGCGGTCGGCCAGCGTCAGGTTGTAGAGGCCGGGGCCGAAGAATTCCACGAACTTGCCGACGACGCCCTTCTTGCGCAGCATCTGGGTGACGGTCAGCACGAGGTCGGTCGCGGTGATGCCTTCCTTGAGCGAGCCGGTCAGCTTGAAGCCGATCACCTCCGGCAGCAGCATCGACTGCGGCTGGCCGAGCATCGCGGCCTCGGCTTCGATGCCGCCGACGCCCCAGCCGAGGACGGCGAGGCCGTTGACCATGGTGGTGTGCGAGTCGGTGCCGACGACCGTGTCGGGATAGGCGACCTCGACCTCGACGCCGTCGATGGTCTCCTTGCGGGTCCAGACGGTCTGGGCGAGGTACTCGAGGTTGACCTGGTGGCAGATGCCGGTGCCGGGCGGGACGACGCGGAAATTGTCGAAGGCGCCCTGGCCCCACTTGAGGAACTTGTAGCGCTCGGCATTGCGCTCGTATTCGAGCTCGACATTCTGCGAGAGCGCCTTGGGCGTACCGAACTCGTCGACGATGACCGAGTGGTCGATGACGAGGTCGACGGGCACGAGCGGGTTGATCTTCTGCGGGTCGCCGCCGAGCGCCTTCACGCCGTCGCGCATCGCGGCGAGGTCGACCACGGCCGGAACGCCGGTGAAGTCCTGCATCAGCACGCGGGCCGGGCGGAAGCCGATCTCCTTGCCGGCCGTGCCCTTGTCGTCGAGCCAGGCGACGAAGGCCTCGATATCGGCCTTGGTGACGGAGCGGCCATCCTCGAACTGCAACAGGTTCTCGAGCAGCACCTTCATCGAGAAGGGCAGCTTGGAGATGCCGGGCAGGCCGTTCTTCTCGGCATCGGGGAGGGAGTAATAGGTGTAGGTCTTGCCGCCGGCGGTGAGCGTCTTGCGGGCTTTGAACGAGTCGAGCGAGGCCATTCGGGCTTGATCCTGATCAAGGGGTTGCGGTCGCGACCGGAGCGCCCTTGCGGACACCGCCGTTCGAAGGCCTAATGCGCATGACGCGCGCGCCGCCTCGGGAGTGCCCGAGCCCCGCGCCGGATCGGCGTGCGGCGTAGCCGCCGGTTCTATAGAGCAATTCCAAGAAGCGCGCTAGGGTTTGCCCCGGGTATGGACGAAATGAGCTCGAACGCATCTGCGGCAGCACTGGCTTGAAACCCGCTCTCCTCCCGCCGATCAGCCTTCACGCCGAAAATCTTGTCTGCCGCCGTGGCGGCCGCCTGATTTTCGAGGGGCTGAGCTTTGTGCTTCGTCCTGGCGAGGCGATCGCGCTGACCGGCCGCAACGGTGCCGGCAAGTCGAGCCTGATCGCGATGCTCAGCGGGCAACTGCGGCCGGATGGCGGCAGCATCCGGCTGGAGGGCGTCGAGGACGAGACCGATCTTGCCGAGATGTCGCATCTGGTCGGGCATCGCGACGGGCTGAAGACGGCGCTGACGGCCCGCGAAAACCTCGCCTTCGCAAGGGATGTGCTGGGCGATGCCGCCGCGACGCCGGAGGAGGCGCTCGCCGTCGTCGGACTCGGTCATGCCGCGGAATTGCCCGCCGGTTATCTCTCGGCTGGGCAGCGTAGGCGCGTGGCGCTGGCGCGGCTTCTCGTGTCGCGCCGGCCCTATTGGCTGCTCGACGAGCCGCTTTCGGCGCTCGATATGGGTTCTCAGGCGATGGTGGCCGGGTTGATGCGGGATCATCTCGCCGAGGGCGGCGCGATCCTCGCCGCGACCCATGGTCCGCTCGGGATCGAGGGCGCGCGCGAAGTCAGGATCGGGCCGTGATGATGCGCCCGGTCCTCCGCCATCATTCCGGGACATCGCGTCGCGATGAGCCCGGAATCCAGAGCCGCAGGATGCATCCCGGAAAGCTGTGCCGCTGCGGTGCTCCAGTCGGCGGTGTCGGTTCTGGATTCCGGGCTCGCCCCTGCGGGGCGCCCCGGAATGACGGAGAGGTGCCGTGAATCGCGCCTTCCTCGCCATCCTGAAGCGCGACCTTGCCGTCGCGGGCCGTGCCGGCGGGGGCGGCGAACTCGCGCTCGTCTTCTTCCTGACGCTCGTCGTGCTCGTGCCCTTCGCGCTCGGGCCCGATCTCAACCTGCTCTCACGGATCGGGCCGGCGATCCTCTGGCTCGGCGCGCTGCTCTCCGTGCTGATCGGGCTCGACCGGCTCTTCCAGAGCGACGAGGAGGACGGCTCGCTCGACCTGATCCGCGCCTCGGCCTTGCCGCTGGAATTCGCCGTGCTGGCCAAGGGGCTGGCGCATTGGCTGACGACGGGGCTGCCGCTGGCGCTGGTCTCGCCGCTGCTCGGGTTGCTGGTCGCCTTGCCGGGTGGAGGCGTGCTGCCGCTGGTCGCGACGCTCCTGGTCGGCACGCCGGCGCTGAGCTTCATCGGGGCGGGTGGGGCGGCGTTGGCCGCGAGCCTCAGGCGGGGCGGTCTGATCGTGCCGGTGCTGGTCGCGCCGCTCACGGTGCCGGTGCTGATCTTCGGTGTTTCCGCCGCCAATGCCGCCGTCGGCGGCACCGTGCCTTTCCTGACGCCGTTCCTGATCCTCTGCGCGATCTCGCTGGGTGCGATCGTGGTCGGCACCGTGGCTGCCGCCGCTGCCCTCAGGTCGGCAGAATAGACGCCTCAGTCGCGCTGCGGCGCCAGCGCGACGAATTCGACGGGGTGGCCGCACTGCGCCGCGTATTTGGCGACGGATGCCGCGATATCCTCATGCGCGACGTTGCGCTCGGCAAAGACGAGGCGGATTTCCTCGGCGGTGGCATTCACGTCGAGAACGGGCACTTCGTCGATCCTGCTGCGCACCTTCATCTCGACGGCCCGCTGCATGTCTTCCGACAGCTTGATCAACATGGTCGATCCTCCTGCTTGCCAGGTTAGCGCAGGCCGATGGCCGATGCAATGGCAGATCGCATAAAAGAGTAATATTTTCAGTACTTTAGCAAAGTAACAAGTTGCAGGAAGAGACTCCGATGGCGGCATCTGGGGCACTGCTTGCATCGCAGCGCCCGGCACTGTTATCGTCGCTTACTCATTTTGATGCGGCTGCACCAAAGATGTCGTCCGACGAACGCGGCGAACGCCTCCAGATCATGCTCAGCCAGGAGGAGTTGCGCGCCCTGGAGGATTGGCGTTTCGCCAAGCGCATGCCGAGCAGGGCAGCGGCCGTGCGCGAATTGCTGCGGCGGGGGCTGGCGGCCGAGGGTTTCGACCTCGCCGGAGAAGGGGTCCGATCCAAGCAGTTCGGCATCGTCGACAAGGGTGGGGCCGATGCGTCCACCGCCGAGGACGGGAACTAGCCGAAGCGTGATTGTCGCAGCCTGTCGGCATCCATTGCTTGGAACCCGTCGAGATTGCTAAAGCTCTCGCCATGGCGCTCAAGCCCCCGCAACTGACATCGCCGGCATCATGGCCAGCCTGATCGACCTCGCCAATCCGACGCGCTTCATGCGATTCTCGGCCGTGCTGCTGCCGTGGCTCGCCGCGACCGCGACGCTCCTGATCGTGGCCGGGCTCTATCTCGCCTGGTTCGAGGCGCCGGCCGATTACCAGCAGGGCGAGACCATCCGCATCATGTTCATCCATGTGCCGGCCGCCTGGCTCGCCATGATGTTCTATTCGATGATGGCGCTCTCGGCGCTGGGCACGCTGGTCTGGCGCCATCCGCTCGCCGATGTCGCGCAGAAGGCGGCAGCGCCGATCGGTGCTTGCTTCGCGCTGATCTGCCTGGTCACCGGCGCGCTCTGGGGCAAGCCGATGTGGGGCACCTATTGGGTCTGGGACGCGCGCCTGACCTCGATGCTCGTGCTGCTGCTGATCTATCTCGGCCTGATCGCACTCTGGCGGGTGCTCGACGATCCTTCGCGCGCGGCGCGCGCCGTCGCCATCCTGACGCTGGTCGGCTTCGTCAACGTGCCGATCATCAAGTTCTCGGTCGACTGGTGGAACACGCTGCACCAGCCGGCCTCCGTGCTGCGCATGGGCGGGCCGACGATCCATCCCTCGATGCTCTGGCCACTCCTGATCCTGGCCATCGGCTTCACGCTGATGGCGCTGTCGCTCCACATGGTCGCGATGCGCGCCGAGATCATGCGCCGGCGCGTGCGGACCCTGACGATCCTCGAGGCGGAGCGGCTCGACCGGCTGGCGGCGCAGGGCGCGCCGGCATGAGTGGCTTTCTCGACGGAATCGGGCCGCATGCCGGCTTCATCCTGGCCTCCTACGGTGCAGCGACGCTCGTCCTCGCCGGGCTGACGCTGGCGATCCTGCGCGATCACGCCGCCCAGAAGCGCGCGCTCGATGCCCTGGAGCGCCGCGGCGCCGGCCGCCGCTCGGGCCGGGAGGCGGCATGAGCCAGATCGAAGCCGCGCCGCGGCGGCGCTCGCCGCTGGTTTTCCTCGCGCCGTTGATCATTTTCGGCCTGCTCGCAGTCGTCTTCGGCATCGGGCTGTTTTCCGGCGACAAGAGCAAGGTGCCCTCCGCCCTGATCGGGCGTGTCGCGCCAGCGATCACGCTCGCGCCGCTGGAGGGATTGCAGCGGGACGGCAAGCCGGTGCTCGCCTTCGGCAACGCCGATCTCGCCGTGGGTAAGGCGACGCTGGTCAATGTCTGGGCGAGCTGGTGCGCGCCCTGCCGGGTGGAGCATCCCGTGCTGATGGGGCTCGCCGAGACCGATGCGGTGAAGCAGGGCAAGGTCGCGCTGGTCGGGATGAACTACAAGGACGAGGCCGAGAATGCCCGCCGCTTCCTCGGCGCGCTCGGCAATCCGTTTTCGGCCGTCGGCGTGGATCGCGCCGGGCGCGGGGCGATCGAATGGGGCGTCTATGGCGTGCCCGAGACCTTCGTCATCGGACCGGACGGACATATCCTCGAAAAGCATGTCGGCCCGCTCGACCAGAATGCGGCGAGCAAGCTGCTGCGGCGGGCGCTGAAGGCGCGTTGAAGGGCGCGACCTCCCCCTCTCCCCTTGCGGGAGAGGGCTGGAGTGAGGGGTCGCGCTGCGCTGAATCTTTTTGTGGTTGGTTGTGCACCGATCGGAGAGGCTTGTGCGACCCCTCATCCGCCTCGGCTTCGCCGAGCCACCTTCTCCCGCAGGGGGAGCAGGGAAGGTGCGCCTCAGGCCGCGCGCTTGGAACCGACCAGGCTCTGGAACAGGCCGCGCCCGTCAGTGCCGCCGACCAGCGAATCGATCAGGTTCTCCGGGTGCGGCATCAGGCCGAGCACGTTGAAACCGGGCGAATAGATGCCGGCGATGTTGTTGAGCGAGCCGTTCGGGTTCGCCGCCGGGGTGACGTTGCCCTCGGCATCCGCATAGCGGAAAGCGACGAGGCCTTCGCCTTCGAGGCGGGCCAGCGTTTCGGCATCGGCGATGTAGTTGCCCTCGCCATGGGCGATGCAGACATCGATCGCCTGGCCCCTGGCATAGGCGCTGGTATAGGGCGTGTCGTTGCGCTCGACCCTGAGGTGCTGGCGCTTGCAGACGAATTTCAGATGGGCGTTGCGCACGAGGATGCCGGGCAGGAGCCCCGCCTCGCAGGCGATCTGGAAGCCGTTGCAGATGCCCAGCACGTAGCCGCCGCGGGCGGCATGGGCGCGGGTGGCGTCCATGATATGGGCGCGGCCGGCGATGGCGCCGGTGCGCAGATAGTCGCCATAGGAGAAGCCGCCCGGCAGCACGACGAGATCGGTCCCGGCCGGCAGCTCGCTATCGGCATGCCAGACATGGGTGACCTCGGCGCCGGCCTGCTTCAGCGCCTTGGCGACGTCGCCGTCACGGTTGGAGCCGGGAAAGGTGATGACGGCGGCTTTCATCGCTCAGGCTCCGATCTCGACGCGGTAGTTCTCGATCACGGTGTTGGCGAGGAGTTTGTCGCAGGCGGCCTTGAGGGCGGCCTCGGCGGCGGCCTTGTCCGAACCCGAGAGCTCGATGTCGAAGACCTTGCCCTGGCGGACGGAATCGACGCCGGCGATGCCGAGCGACTTCAGCGCGCCTTCGATCGCCTTGCCCTGCGGATCGAGCACGCCGTTCTTCAGGGTGACGGTGACGCGGGCTTTCATGGGGTTCTCCGGACGCGGATTGTTACGGGCTGCCTTAGCCGTGAATCACCGTGGGCTCAACCGTTTCCCGCCGTTTCACGTGAATCAGCGGCCGCGCCAGGCGGCCTCGGCGTCGCGGCGGGCGGCCTCGGCGGTCTCGCTCACGGCGAGCGCCAGGACGAGACGGTCGGCCTCGCGGCCATAGAGGATCGCGGTGACGGCCTGACGGCCGACCGTGTCGAGCGAGCGGATCGTGACGAGCACGCCCTTGGCCTCGCTCGAATCGATGCGGGCGATATCGGTCGCGCTGCGGGCTTCCGGTTTCGCATCGGGCTTCTTCTTCAGCTTGCGCTGGGCCTTGCGGCGTTCCGCCGCTTTCGCTGCCGCCAGCCGGGCGAAGGCCTGCCCGAGGCTGGCCGGGCTTTCCGACAGGGCCTTTTCCATGCCGCGGGCCTGTTCGCCTTGAAGGGCGATGACGGCGGCAAAGCCCTGCCGCGTGCAGGTGTCGCGCGGACAGAACACCATCGAGCGGGCTTCGAGCCCGTCATTCAGCACCCAGGAGCCGATCGGCAAGGGCTGCCAGCCTTGTGAGGCCGGCAGATCGGCGATACCCGGTCCGAAATGATGCGAGCAGGCACCGAGCAGAAGACTGCCGGCAAGAAGCAGGGCCGCGACGTGAAAACGGGAGCGCATGCGCTCCCGTGACATGCGCGATAATGGCTGCGCGATGGCGCTCACTGCACGAGGCGCGGGCCGGTCGGGCCGGGATTCTCGTTCTCGCCGAGAATGCCGAGGCGGCGGGCGACTTCCGAATAGGCTTCGATCAGGCCGCCCATGTCGCGGCGGAAGCGATCCTTGTCCATCTTGTCCTTGGACTTGATGTCCCAGAGACGGCAGGAATCCGGGCTGATCTCGTCGGCGACGACGATGCGCATCATCTCGCCCTCCCAGAGGCGGCCCGTCTCCATCTTGAAGTCGACGAGGCGGATGCCGGCGCCGAGGAAGAGGCCGGAGAGGAAGTCGTTGACGCGGATGGCCAGCGCCATGATGTCGTCGATCTCCTGCGGCGTCGCCCAGCCGAAAGCGGTGATGTGCTCTTCCGAGACCATCGGATCGTTCAGCGCATCGTTCTTGTAGTAGAATTCGATGATCGAGCGTGGGAGCTGGGTGCCTTCCTCGAGGCCCAGCCGGGTCGCCAGCGAGCCGGCGGCGATGTTGCGCACGACGATCTCGAGCGGGATGATCTCGACCTCGCGGATGAGCTGCTCGCGCATGTTCAGCCGGCGGATGAAATGCGTGGGCACGCCGATATCGTTGAGATTCGAGAAGATGTGCTCGGAGATGCGGTTGTTGAGCACGCCCTTGCCGTCGATCACTTCATGCTTCTTGGCATTGAAGGCGGTGGCGTCATCCTTGAAGTGCTGGATCAGCGTACCGGGCTCGGGTCCTTCATAGAGGACCTTCGCCTTGCCTTCGTAAATGCGACGGCGGCGATTCATGGGTATGTACCGTGGCTTGAGGAAATCCAAAGGTCGGCCCTTCTCTGGACGCGATGGGGTCGCGGCGGGATCTGGCCCCTGTTCTGTTCTTGTCCGGCGCCACCGGCCGGCCGGGCTCGTGCGCGACGAATCCAGGCGGCGGTAACGGAGCCGGTTGCATGCGGAAGCGCCGGGGGCGCCCTCGCGCCTGCTATATGGAGCGTCTCGGCCCCAAACGCAACAAATCGCCGTTTCGCGGCCGCCGCAGGCTTAAAGAGCGCTGAAGCGGGCGCGATGGAGGCTGGTCCTTGCCTCGCCGGCAGCCTATATGATTGGGCCGCATATCGCCTCAGACAAGGACATGGACGCCGCATGACGACCTTCGACCAGCGCAAGGACGCCTACGAGAACAAGTTCGCCCATGACGAGGAGTTGCGCTTCAAGGCGACGGCCCGGCGCAACAAGCTGCTCGGGCTCTGGGCTGCCGAGAAGCTCGGCAAGAGCGGCACTGACGCGGAAGCCTATGCCAAGTCGGTCGTCGTGGCCGATTTCGAGGAAGCCGGTGACGAGGACGTGGTGCGCAAGGTGAAGAACGACTTCGCGCTTGCCGGCGTCACCGTCGCCGATACCGAGATCCGCACCGTGATGACCGAGCTGCTGATCAAGGCAGCCGACGACATCCAGGCCGGCCGCTGAGCGCTCATCGCCGGCTTTTTTGCTTTAGCATCGGCTTTGTCCGAAAACCGGATGCCACTTCTCGGGCCGATGCTCCAGTATCCCGGCTGACGCAGGACGTCTTTGAAACGGGCGCATGGGCGCCCGTTTGCTTTTCCAGCCTGACACTGTTCAACCTGCAGCGACCGCCGCAACGCCCGAAATGCGGCCAGACACGGATGAACGCATCATGGCCAAGCCCACCGTCCTTGCTTCCCTTGCCGATCGTTTCGCTCGGGGTGACAGCGTTGTCTCGGCCTGGTGCGGCCTGCCCGACCCCTCCGTCTCGGCGACCCTGGCGCAGGAGGATTTCGACGCGATCACGCTCGACATGCAGCACGGGCCGATCACGCTGGGCGAGGTCATCCGCGCGATCCCGCTGATCAATGCCGCCGGCAAGCCGGTGATCGCGCGCATTCCGGTCGGCGAGTTCCAGAACGTCTCGAAGCTGTTCGACAGCGGCGTCTCCGGCGTCATCGCGCCGATGATCAACACGATGGAGGATGCCCGCCGCTTCGCGGCCCATGCCAAGTACCCGCCAATGGGCGAGCGGAGCTGGGGCAGCTATGGCGGGCTCGGCGCCTCCGGCCTGGATCAGAACAGCTATCTCAAGACCGCCAACAGCTTCTCGATGACCTTCGCGATGATCGAGACGCGCGAGGCGATGGCGATCGTCGACGACATCCTGGCGCTGGATGGGATTGATGCGCTCTTCGTCGGGCCGTCCGACCTGTCGATAGCTCTTTCCGGCGGGGCGAAGGTCGACGCCACCGCGCGCGAGGTCGACGAAGCGCTGAAGCATGTCGTCGCCCGCGCTGCGGCGGTGAACAAGCCGGTCGCCTTCTATTGCGCGACGGCGGAGCGCGCCAAGCAGGGCCTCGAAATGGGCGCCCGCATGGTCACGGTGATGAGCGATTCCGGGATGCTGAAGGCGGCTGCGCAGACGGCGCTGAAGATCACGCGGGGCTGATCCCGGTTCATGTCGCCTCGCTTCCTGTTCTGGCGAGGAAACGCGCCGTCATCCCGGATCTCCGCTGCGCTGCGTCCGGGATGATCCGCCCCGCTTACTGAAGGCGTGATGCGCTCAGGCGTTGATGCCCTCGCGGCGCTTCCGCAGAGCATAATCCGCCCAGAGCAATCGCGCCGCGACGCCGCGCCAGGGCCGCCACGCCTCCGCCATCGCCTGGAGTTCGGCCGGCTTCGGGCGCGCCGCCAGTCCGAAGGCGTGGCGCGCCGCTTCCTGGATGGCGAGGTCGCCGGCGGCGAAGCCGTCGCGGTGACCCAGGCAGAACAGCAGATAGACATCGGCCGTCCAGGGGCCGATGCCCGAAATCGCCGTCATCTGCGCATGAACCTCCTCGGGCGAGGCATGGTCGAGCGTCTCGAAGGCGAAGCGCCGTTCGACAAGGGCGCTTGCGAGCGCCAGCAAGGTGCGCTGCTTCGGCCGCGACAGGCCGGAGAGGCGCATGTCGTCATCGCTCGCAGCCAGGACACGCTCCGGCGTCAGCGGCACGAAGACTCCGGCGAAGCGGTTCCAGACGGCGCGCGCGCTTGCGACCGACAATTGCTGGGAGACGATGATCGCGGCGAGGCCGGGAAAGCCGCCCTCGCGCAGCCTGAGCGGCGGCAGGCCGGTGCGCGCGACGATCGGCTGCCAGTCCGGATGCAGGGCGACCAGCGCCGCCATGCCCTCTTCGAGATCGGCGTTGGATGTGATTCTCTCGATCATGATCCCGCTATCGATGGCAGAGGCGACGACTTTCGTCAGCAAGGAGCCGCTTGGCGCGGATGCGCGCAATGCCTAGACAGGAGCGATGCCGCCCGCTCCACCCGTTTTCCGCTTCGCGCCGAGCCCGAACGGGCGGCTCCATCTCGGCCATGCGCTGTCGGCCCTGACCAACGAGGCGCTGGTGGGTCGTTTCGGCGGGCGCCTGCTGCTGCGGATCGAAGATATCGACCTGACGCGCTGCCGGCCGGAATTCACCGCGGGGATCGAGGCTGATCTGGACTGGCTCGGCATCCCGTTCGAACCCGGTTTCCGCAGGCAGTCGGCGCATTTCGGCGATTACGCCGAAATGCTGGCAAGTCTGCGCCAGCGCGGGCTGATCTATCCCTGCTTCTGTTCACGGCAGGAGATCAGAAACGCGGTTGTTGCGCGTGAAGCTGCAACCGGCCAGCCCTGGCCGGTCGATCCGGACGGCGCCCCGCTCTATCCCGGCCTCTGCAAGGGCCTCGGCTCCATCGAGGCGGCACGGCGCATCGCGGCGGGGGAGCCGCATGTGCTGCGGCTCGACATGGCGGCCGCGCTCGCCGCGATCAGGCAGCCGCTGAGCTATACGGTTTTCGATGACGGGGATGTCGGGCAACCCGTATCGATCGCACCCGAACGCTGGGGCGATGTCGTGCTGGCCCGCAAGGACGTGCCGACGAGCTATCATCTCGCGGTCACCGTCGACGACGCTTTGCAGGGGGTCACCCATGTCGTGCGCGGCCGTGACCTGGAAGCAGCGACGGATGTTCACGTGCTGCTGCAGCACCTGCTCGGCCTGCCGACGCCCTTCTATCATTTCCACCGCCTGCTCCTCGGCGATGACGGACAGAAGCTCGCCAAGAGCCGGGAGTCGCAAAGCCTGGCCGCCTTGCGCGCCGACGGCGTCACCGCGGCGGAGATCCGCCGGCGGCTCGGCTTCGCGTGAGGGCTCAGCCGACGCCGAGGAAGGTCAGCCAGGCGGCGGTCGTGAAGAGTGAGAGCAGGGTCGAGAGCGTGATCGCGCTGGATGCGTCGGCCACGCCCTGCCGGTAGCGCTCGGCGAAGAGATAGGCGTTGATCCCGCAGGGGCAGGCGGCGAACAGCACGGCGACGCCCGACCAGTGTGCCGGCATCTCGAAGACCCGCGTCGCCAGCCAATAGACCAGCAGGGGATGCAGGCCGAGCTTCAATCCGCTGAGGACCGCCGGCAGGGCGAGGCCGGATTCGAGGCCGTAGCGGCGCATCGCGATGCCGAGGCTAATCAGCGCGCAGGGCACCGCCGCGCCGGCGAGCAGATCGACCAGCGTCCAGACCGGCGTGGGAATGACATGAATCACCGGCCTTGCCGCCGATCCGAGGATGATGCCGATGATGATCGGATGCGTGAACAGGCGCTTGATCAGGTGGGGTATCGAGGCCGAGCGCCCTTCCGCCAGCAGCGTCGCCACCGTCATCGTGACCGGCAGATGGATGGCGAGCAGCAGCCCGAGCGGCACCGCGCCGGCATCGCCATAGGCCTTCAGAATCATGGGCACGCCGACGAACACGGTATTCGACTGCGCGGCGGAAAAGCCGGAGACGACCAGCTCCGGCCCCTTCCGGGCGAAGAACCTGGCGGCGATGACCATCGCCAGCGCCCAGACCACGGCGAGTCCGGCGAAATAGGCGATCCAGTAGCCCCAGGGCTGGGTGACGGGAATGTCGGCCTTCGCGAGCGTGCGGAACAGCAGGCAGGGAACGGCGAGGACGAAGACGAAATCGGAGAGCCCCTCGCCGGTCGTCTCGCGCAGCAGTTTGCTCCAGCGGGCAAGATAGCCGAGGCCAATCAGCCCGAAGACGGGCAGGACGACGAGGAGGGAAGCAACCATGGCTTCGGAACCTGCGCGAGAGAAATACCTGCTTCCGCGGTGTCCGCTTGCGGCCGCGCTGTCAAGCGCCCGAGGCGGAGCAAAGGCTCCAGCGACTTGCCGTCATGCGCTCAGCGCAACTGTGCGAGCGTCCCGCCCGCCTTCTCGATCAAGCCGCGGATCTCGTCGCGCTGGCGCTTGAATTCGGCCAGCGTCGGGCCCTGGAGCTCCCGGCCACGGGGCACGCGGATCTTCATCGGGTTGACGAAATTCCCGTTGACCAGCACCTCGTAATGCAGGTGCGGGCCGGTCGACAGGCCGGTATTGCCGAGATAGCCGATCACCTGCCCCTGCCGCACCTTGGCGCCGGGAACGATGCCGGCGGCGAAATTCGACTGGTGCGAATAGGTGGTGACATAGCCGTTGGCATGCTGGATCTCGGTATGCTTGCCGTAGCCGGAGGACCAGCCGGCCTTGAGCACGGTGCCGTTGCCGGCGGCCAGGATCGGCGTACCGATCCGGTTGGCCCAGTCGACGCCCGTATGCATCTTCGAATAACGCATGATCGGGTGATAACGCATGCCGAAGCCCGAGCGCAGCTCGCCATCGGCGATCGGCTTGCGCAGCAGGAACTTCTTCAGGGATTTGCCCTCGTCGTCGAAATACTCGATCAGTCCGTCGTCGGGCGACTGGTAGCGGAAGACGCGGCGCGTCTCGCCGTTGACGGTCAGGCTTGCGGACAGGATTTCCGGGCGCTCGCCTTCGTCCTCCTCGGTGAAGACCACTTCCAGATTGTCGCCGCCATGGACGCGCTGCTGGAAATCAAGATCGTAGGAGAAGATGCGGACGAGTTCGTCGACCAGTGGGCGCGGCAGATCGTGCCGCGCACCGGTTTCGTACAGGCTTTCATAGAGCCGGGCACCGCCAGAGCCGGCGTCCTCGTCGTCATCATCGGCATTGCGCCGCTGCGGCTTCTGCGGACCGGTCGCATCCTGCCGCGGCAGGTCGACGGCCACGAAGGCGCCCTTGTCGTTCATCGCGATCGTGCCGTCGGGCTGGCCGTTGCTGAGCAGCGAGACGCGCATGATCTGGCGGGGATCGCCCGGGCGGGGGCCGGGAGCGTAGAGCACCTGCAGAACCTGGCCGTCGGGCAGGGCCGCGGTGCGGACCTTGCCGCCGAAGGCCGCGATCATCGTGCGG